>JBJMQK010000547.1:0-2820 GCA_045802735.1 Anaeromyxobacteraceae bacterium
GTGCCCGACCTGCACTCCGGCAACCACGCGGGCCACGACGGGCTGCTCCGCTACGCCCACGAGGCGCGGATGCAGCTCTTCGTCTCGCAGGGTTTCACCGAGCTCGACATCTCCGGCATCGGCATCGCCGTCGCCGATGTCGCGGCGATCTACGGGCGCGAGGCGAAGTACGGGATGGTGCTCGCCGTCGACGTGGCGGTGACCGGGCTCCGGACGCGCGCTTGCGATCTCTACTACCGGCTGACCCGCAACGACACCGGGCAGGAGGTCGCCCGGATGAAGACCGGCGTCGTCTTCCTCGACTACCGGACCGGCAAGGTCGCGCACATGCCGGAGATCTTCAGGGCCGCGTTCGCCGACGCCCCGCCGTCGCCCTGACGTTTCTGGCGACGCTTCGGCCGCGACGACGCGGCACTTGCTCCGGGTGTGCCTCCATCCGAGCGTGCGCCCCGTTCGAGGCGTACGGGTCGGGGGAACCCGTCCGCTCGTCTCCCTTCCCGCTCCGGAGAGTCGAATGCAGAGATCCGCCCTCGCCGCACCCGTCCTCGCGCTGCTCGCGCTCGGCGCCTGCCAGCAGTCGTCGCCCAAGGCGCCCACCACCGTCAAGATCGGCGTGTTCGAGCCGATGACCGGCGCGAACGCGGCCGGCGGCGCCATGGAGGTCGAGGGCATCAAGCTCGCGAACGCCATGTATCCGACGGTGAAGGTCGGCGACAAGGAGATGAAGATCGAGCTCGTCATCTCCGACAACAAGTCGGACAAGGTCGAGGCCGCGAACGCGGCGCAGCGCCTCGTCGACCAGGACAAGGTCACGGCGGTGCTCGGCTCGTGGGGCTCGTCGCTGTCGATGGCGGCCGGCCCGATCGTGAAGGAGAAGAAGATCCCGGCGATCGCGATGTCGGCGACGAACCCGCTCGTCACGAAGGGCAACGACTACTACTTCCGCGTCTGCTTCATCGACCCGTTCCAGGGCACGGTGATGGCAAACTACGCGTTCAAGGAAGTGAAGGCGAAGAAGGCCGTCATCATCCGCGAGGTGTCGAACGACTACTCGGTCGGGCTCGCCAAGTACTTCGTGGACAGCTTCAAGAAGCTCACCGCCGACGACGCCGCCATCCTCGCCGAGCTGAACTACAACACGAACGATCAGGACTTCACCGCGCAGCTCACCACGGTGAAGTCGATGAAGCCGGACGTCATCTTCGCGCCCGGCAACTACACCGAGAGCGCGCTCATCGTGAAGCAGGCGCGCGAGCTCGGCATCGCGGCGCCGTTCCTCGGCGGCGACACCTGGGAGGCGCCCGAGTTCGTGGACGTCGGCAAGAAGGCCATCGAGGGCGCCGTGTTCTCGACGTTCTTCGCGACGGAGGTGCCGATCACGCCGACCTCGAAGGAGTTCCTCGACGCGTACCGCAAGCAGTACAACAAGGAGCCGGCCGCGGTGACGGCGCTCGGCTTCGACGGCTACCTCATCGTGCGCGCGGCGATCGAGAAGGCGGCGAGCCTCGACGGCACCAAGATCCGCGACGCGCTCGTGTCGATCCAGGCGTTCCCGGGCGCCGCAGGCCTCATCACCTTCGACACGGACCGCAACGCGACGAAGAGCGCGGTGATCAAGACGGTGAAGGACGGGAAGTTCGCCTATCTGACGACGGTCCAGCCGTAAGCATCCCGCTGCGCGCCAGCGCGCAGGCGGTGAGCCGAGGTGAGCGGGGGGCGCGTGCCCCCCGCTCCCTTTTCGGGTAGGCTCCCGGACCTCCCATGACGCTCGCGCTCTTCCTGCAGCACCTGGCGAACGCGCTGTCCCTGGGTAGCCTCTACGCGCTCATCGCGATCGGCTACACGATGGTGTACGGCATCCTCCGCCTCATCAACTTCGCGCACGGCGACGTGTTCATGCTCGGCGCGTACGTGGCGTTCTACCTCGCGGCGATGCTGCTCCTGCCGTGGTGGGCGACCTTCCTCGTCGCGATCGCCTTCACCGCGGCGCTGGGCGTCGCGCTGGAGCGCGTCGCCTACCGGCCGCTGCGCGACTCGCCGCGCATCTCGGTGATGATCAGCGCCATCGGCGCCTCGTTCCTCATCGAGAACGTCGCCGTCGTGCTCTTCGGCGGGCGCCCGAAGGGCGTCGACGTCCCCGACGTCATGAACGTGAAGCTCAACCTCGGGTCGGTGTCGGTGATGTCGATCTCCGTCGTCATCCCGGTCTTCACCTTCGCGATCCTCGGGGTGCTGCTCTGGGTGGTGGGGAAGACCAGGACCGGCATGGCGATGCGCGCCGTCTCGACCGACCTCGTGGCCGCGCGCCTGCAGGCCATCGACGTGAACCGCATCATCGCGTTCACCTTCGGCACGGGCTCGCTCCTCGCGGCGTTCGGCGGGATCCTCTGGTCGTACAAGTACCCGCAGCTGAACCCGCTCATGGGCGTCATGCCCGGCCTCAAGTGCTTCATCGCGGCGGTGGTCGGCGGCATCGGCAACATCCAGGGCGCGGTGCTCGGCGGGTTCCTCCTCGGGCTCATCGAGCTCATGGCCATCGCCTTCATGCCGACGCTCACCGGCTATCGCGACGCGTTCGCGTTCATCCTCCTCATCGTCGTGCTGCTCGTGCGCCCCGCCGGCCTCCTCGGCAGCGCGCAGGCCGAGAAGGTGTGAGCCCATGACCTTCCGGCGCACGCACCTCTACTCCGCCGCCGCCGCGGTCGCCGCCGCGGGCTTCCTCCTCGTCGCCGAGCTCTTCTTCGACTCGTTCACGGTCCGCGTCGTCAACCTGTGCGCGATCTACGTCGTGCTCGCGCTGTCGCTCAACCTCGTGAACGG
>JBJMQK010000603.1:0-12007 GCA_045802735.1 Anaeromyxobacteraceae bacterium
GGCGGGGGCGCGCTCCCCGCCGGCGGCGCGCCGGCAGCCGGCGGCGCTGCGGCGGGCGGCGGCGAGTCGGCCACCGGCGGCGGCGACGCGGCGGTCGCATCCGGCTCCGCCACCGGCGGCGGCGAGGCCGCCGTCGCGTCCGGCTCCGCCAGCTCCGTCGGCGGGAAGACCGGTGCAGCCGGCCCCGTCGCGAGGCTGCGCTCCGGCGCGACCGGCTCCGCCCCGACGAGAGCTGCGCGCGCCGCGTTGCCGAGATCGCCGGCCGAGGGGTAGCGCTCGTCGGCCTGCTTGGCGAGCGCTCGTGAGATCACCGCGTCGAGCTCCGGCGGCGTGCCCGGGACCATGCGCACGACGCTCGGCGGCGGGTCGTGCAGCTGTGCGTACATCTTGGCGACCTCGGTGTCGCGGTCGAACGGCGGGCGCCCGCTGAGCACGTTGAACAACAGGCACCCGAGCGCGTACACGTCGGCGCGGGCGTCCGTCCGCTCGCCCTTGATCTGCTCGGGGGCCATGTAGTCGGGTGTCCCGACGAAGGCCCCCGTCCGGGTCAGCCCGCCGACCGACGCCGTCCGCTTGGTCAGCCCGAAGTCCATCAGGTACACGTGCTCCCGGCCGTGCGCGGCCGTGAGCATGACATTGGCGGGCTTCACGTCACGGTGCACCAGCCCGCCGGCGTGCGCGGCGTCGAGCGCGGCCGCGACCTGCTCGACGATTTCGACCGCCCGGCCGGCGCCGATCGCCCCGTCGCGCAGGATCACGGACCGCAGGTCGGTGCCCTCGACCCAGCGCATCGCGATGAACAGGTGCCCGTCGGCCTCGCCCGCCTCGTAGACGGGGATCACGTTGGGGTGCTCGATGGCTGCCGTGAGGCGCGACTCGCGCGCGAAGCGCTCGCGGAAATCCGGCTCCATCGCCAGCTCCGGCATGATCAGCTTGAGCGCGACCTGACGGCCGAGCCCGATCTGGGTGGCCCTGTAGACGCGGCCCATGCCGCCTTCGCCGGCCACGCCCTCGACCCGATAGCCACCCAGGACCGAGCCGATCGAGATCTCGGCCATCCGCTGAATATAGGGAGCGGGGTGGAGAGGGCATCCCTCCGGCGCGGGCCAGGCCCGCCCCCTCCGGCGGAGCTAGCTCTCGCCGAGCGCGTCCTGCACGATGCCCTCCGCCTCGGCGAGGATGCGCTCGAGGTGATCGGCGCCGAGGAAGCTCTCGGCGTAGGTCTTGTAGACGTCCTCGGTGCCCGAGGGTCGCGCGGCGAACCAACCGTTCTCCGCCACCACCTTGAGGCCCCCGATCGGCGCGTCGTTGCCGGGCGCCTCGGTCAGGATCGCGACGATCGGCTCGCCGGCCAGCTCGCCGGCGCCGACCTGCTCGGCGGACAGCTTCGCCAGCGCGGCCTTCTGGGCCGGGCTGGCGGCGACGTCGACGCGCCTGTAGACGGGGTCGCCGTAGCGCTCCGTCAGCCCGCGATAGACCTCGCCCGGGTCGCTCCCGCCGCGGGCCGTCATCTCGGCCGCCAGCAGGCACAGGATCAGGCCGTCCTTGTCCGTCGACCAGGCCGAGCCGTCGCGGCGCAGGAACGACGCCCCCGCGCTCTCCTCTCCGCCGAACCCGAGCGAGCCGTCGAGCAGCCCGTCCACGAACCACTTGAAGCCCACCGGCACCTCGACGAGGCGCCGCCCGAGGCGCTTCGCGACGCGGTCGATGAGGCCCGACGACACGAGCGTCTTCCCCACCGCGGCGGTGGCAGGCCAGCCCTTGCGCGTCCGGAAGAGCCAGTCGATCGCGACCGCGAGGTAGTGGTTCGGGTTCATGAGGCCGGCGGTGGGCGTCACGATGCCGTGGCGATCGGAGTCCGCGTCGTTGCCGAAGGCGAGGTCGAAGCGGTCCTTCAGGCCGACGAGGCTCGCCATCGCGTAGGGCGAGCTGCAGTCCATGCGGATCTTGCCGTCGTGGTCGAGCGTCATGAAGCCGAACGTCGCATCGATGATCGGGTTCACGACGTCGATGGCGAGGCCGTACGCCCGCGCGATGGGCCCCCAGTACAGGACGTTCGAGCCGCCCATGGGATCGGCGCCGAGCCGCAGCCCGGCGCGCTTCACGGCGGCGAGGTCGACGACGCTCCCGAGGTCGGCGACGTACGGCGTGACGAAGTCGTGCTCGCGCGTCGTCGCGGCCCGGATCGCCTGCTCGTACGGGACGCGCCGCACGCCGGCGTTCCGCGCCGCGAGCAGCTCGTTCGCGCGGCGCTCGATCCAGCCGGTGACGCTCGTGTCGGCCGGCCCGCCGTTCGGCGGGTTGTACTTGATGCCGCCGTCCTCCGGCGGATTGTGCGACGGCGTGATCACGATGCCGTCGGCCTGCCTCGTCGTGCGGCCGCGGTTGTGCGCGAGGATCGCGTGCGAGATGACGGGCGTCGGCGTCGGCGAGTCGCCGACGGCGACGAGGACGTCGACGCCGTTCGCGGCGAGCACCTCGATCGCCGTGCGCTGCGCCGGATCGGAGAGGCCGTGCGTGTCCTTGCCGAGGAAGAGCGGGCCGCTGATACCCTGTGACGCGCGATGCTCGCAGGTCGCCTGGACGATCGCGAGGATGTGCGCCTCGTTGAAGCTGCGCTTCAACGACGAGCCGCGGTGGCCCGACGTGCCGAAGGCGACCCGCTCGAGCGGGTTCGCCGGGTCCGGCCGCTCGGACGCGTACGCCGCGAGCATCCGCGGGACGTCGACCAGCATGTCCTTCGGGGCCGGCTTGCCGGCGAGCGGGTGGGCCATGGCGCGATCCTGTCAGGAACGGGGGTGCGCGGGTGTACCGCGATGGGGCGCGGCCCGCTCGTCGTTCCGCGCGGCGATGCGCCGCCGGAAGCTCGGGCGATCGCGCGCGCCCCATGCGTACTTGTACGCCTCGCGCCCGCGCAGGAAGTGGTAGGCGCGGGCGCCCTCGCGCGCGGCGGCCTCGATCGCCTCGCCGAGGAGCACCTTGCCCGGGCTGAGCCGCGCGGCCGACGGGTCGAAGCCGGTCAGGTAGACGGCGGCGGCGCCGCGCTCGGACCAGCCGTACGTCGCCGCGAGGACGCGGCCGTCGAGGCGCAGTGTCCAGAGGCGCAGCGCGCCGCGGGAGTGGAGCGCTCGCCCGGCCTCGCGGTGGAACGCGAGGACGGCGGGATCGGCGATGACGCCGCCCGGCTCGCCGCGCGCGCTCCAGCGCAAGGCATGCAGCCGCGCGAGCTCGTCGAAGCGCGCGTCGAAGGTGTCGGCGGTGGCGAGGTCGAAGGCGAGCGCGCCCGCGCGGGCGGCGCGGCGGCGCTCGTACCCGTAGCCCTCCCACTGCCGCCGCGGGACCGCGTCGCAGAGGCGCGCCGCGTCGTCCGGCAACGCGAGCTCGGGGCAGCTCTCGACCGCCGCGACCTCGTCGAGGACCGCCAGCGGCGACGGAGCCCCGAGGAGCGGCGAGCCCTCGCGAAGGCCGTCGAGCTCGACGACCTCTCCGGTCGCAGCGCGCGACGCGAGCTCCTCGAGCACGAGGGCGGCGACGGTCGTCGCGTGGTCGGGCTCGGCGATGAGGTCCTGGAAGTCGGCGAGCGGGCCGGAGGCGAGCTGGACGAGGCGGCGCCCTTGCCAGGTGTGCGCGTGCAGGGGCGCGAGGCCGACCAGGGCGCTGCCGCGGCGGACTGCGACCGCGAACGGTTCGCGCCAGAAGCGCCGGCACCAGGGGAGGATCCAGCCGGGGTGCTGGAACGGAGTGGCGCGCGGGTCGCGGGACCAGAGGGCTTCCCAGGATGGACGCAGGCGCTCGAGGGCGGGGAGGCCGGCGAGGAGCTCGACGCGCAGTGAAAGGGAGGGGGCTCCGCCTTCGCCCTTCGACTCCGCCCTTCGACTCCGCCCCGCGGAGCCCGTCCTGAGCGTAGGCCGCGCCGCGGCCGGAGTCGAAGGGCTCAGGGCGAACGGACCTGGGCGCCTATGCTCAGGGCGAGCGGAGGGCGTCGCCCGCGCGATCACCTCCCGGTACAAGGCCTCGTACCGCTCGACCATCCGCTCTGCCGAGAAGCGCTGCTCGGCCGCGCTCCGGCAGGCTGCCGACGACAGCTCTCCCGCCGCGCGGATCGCCTCCGCCATCTCCTCCACGCCCTCCACGAGGAACCCGGTCCTCCCCTCCTCCACGATCTCCGGGAGCGCGCCCACGCGGAAGGCGACGACGGGCGTGCCGCAGGCGAGCGCCTCCATCGCCGCGATCGAGCTCGTCTCCGCGGCGCGGCTCGGCACGACGAGGCAGCGGGCCGCGGCGAGGAGGCGGCGCTTCCGCGCCGGGCCGACCGGCCCGGTGAAGACGCGCCGCGCGTCGAGGAGCGGCGCGACGGCGTCGCGGAAGTGCTGCTGGTGCGCCGGGAACGGGAAGACCTGGCCCGCGAGCACCATCGCGACGCCGGCGCGGTGCGCCGCCGCGAGGCCGAGGTCGAAGCCCTTCTCCGGCGAGACGCGCCCGAGCGCCAGCGCGAACCGCCCCTTGTGCCGCGCCGGGCGGAACGCGCGGGTGTCGACGCCGTTCGGCACGATCGCCTCGAGCAGCGCCGGCGAGGCCTCGAGCCCGCGCCGCTGCGAGCGCGACACGCAGTGCAGGAACGTCGCCGGCCGCGACGGCGCGAGCGCCGCCGGCGCGTACCACGCGGGCGGAAGGTGCAGCGTCGCGAGCGCCGGCGGCCCCGGCGGCGGCAGGTAGTGGTCGAAGTCCACGCCGTGGAGGTGGACGAGGTCGAAGCGTCGCGCCGCGAGGAGGCGCGCCAGCGCCGCGCGCACCCGCTCGTGCTGGAGCGCCTGCGCCGCCGCGTCGTGCGGCGGCGCCGGCAGCGGCAGCGCCTCGAGCGTCCCCTCCACCGCGGAGCCCTCCGCCGCGAGGACGGTGGTGCGATGTCCGCGACGCGCGAGCCCGCGCTCGAGCGTCCAGAGGACCTGCTCCGCGCCGCCGACCGCGTCGGGCGCGACGCGCCCGAGCGGCCACGCCACGAGCAGGACGTCGAGGCGCTCACCGCGCGAGGCGCCGGCGCCGTCCTCGGCGGCCGGCCCATTCACGCGGGGGCGAGCTCCGGCGTGAGCCCCAGCGCGTCGATCGCGCGCCGTGCGAGCGCGCGCCAGCGCGCGCCGGACAGGGTGAAGCCCAGGCGCTCGTACCAGAGCGGCCCCTCGTGCGGCGGCCGCGAGACGTCGATGCGCGGCGCCGGCCGGAACCGCTCCACGGCGAGATGCGCGAGGAACGGCTCGAGCACCGGCCGCTGCGTCTCGAAGCAGGCGAGCATCGCCCGCTTCACGTCCAGCTCGACCGGCGAGAGCACGCGCGCCACCTGCTTCGCGAGCGGCGCGTCGAGGAACTGGCCGGTCACGAGCGCGCCGCCGCTCGCGTGGTACGAGGTCATCTCGACGAGCCGCGGGACGGCGAGCCGTTCGCGGCGCGCGAGCAGGATCGCGGCGCGCGCCACGATCGCCGCGGCGTCGTGGTCGGGGTGCCCGCCCTCGTACGGGTGCGTGACGACCAGCGCCGGGTGCGTCGCGCCGAGGACGGCGGCGAGCGAGCGCGCGAGGTCGGCGATCGCGTAGGCCGCGTCCTGGTCCGGGACGCCCATGGCGAGCGCGCTCTTCTCGGTGAGGCCCGCGGCCGCGAGCGCCGCGCCCAGCTCCCGGCGGCGCGCCCGCGCGTAGGCGTCGACCTCGAGGCCCTCGGGCCGGAAGCGCGGGTCGCGCGGCGCGCCGTCGGTCAGGTGGACCACGACCCCGCCGCGGAGGCGATACAGCAGCGCGCCCGCGCCGATCGTCTCGTCGTCGGGGTGCGCGGCGAGCACGAGGACGCCGCCGCGGCGCGAGGCGGCCTCGCGGCCTCGGACGTGCCCCTCCTCGGCGTTCATCATGCGGAGGCCCCCTCCTCCACCGCCACGGCGGCGCGGTCCGGGCGCGCCGCGACGCGCGCCGCCCGCGCGGCGAGGCCGCTCGCACAGTTGTCGCAGTGGCCGCAGGGCTCCGCCGCGTCCTCGGCGAAGTAGTCGCGCTGGTACTGCACGCGGCACATCGCGCTCTGCGCGTAGCGCATCATCGAGCGCAGGCGCTCCGCGTCCTCCTCGTGGCGGTGGGCGTAGGCGCCGAGGAACGCCGTCAGCTCGGCGTCGCTCGCGAAGGCGCGCGCCGGCACCACCTTGCGCGCGCGGCGCCGGGCGAGGCCCATCGTCTCGAGCAGCGCGACGACGACCGCCGCGCGCCGCGCCGGGATGGCGGTCCCGCTCGCCACCTCCGCCGCCGTCGTCCCGTCCTCGCCCGCCTTCGCGACCGCGCCGTACACCGCGAGGAGATCGGCCTGGCGCGGGTACTTGCCCCCCTGGAAGAAGCTCTGGATCCGCTTGTCCTCCAGGCGGTAGAGCAGGCACGCGAGCGCGGGCGCGCCGTCGCGCCCGGCGCGGCCGGCCTCCTGGTAGTAGCTCTCGAGCGAGTCGGGGAAGTTCCAGTGCACGACGAACCTCACGTCCGGCTTGTCGATGCCGAGGCCGAACGCGTTCGTCGCGACCACGACGGGGTGGTCGCCCCGCATGAAGCGCTCCTGGATCGCCTGGCGCTCGCGCATGCGCAGCTTGCCGTGGTAGCGCACCGCGTCCACGCCCGCGGCGCGGAGGAAGCGGCACACCTCCTCGACGCGCGCGATCGTCGCCGCGTACACGATCCCGGGCCCTCCGCGCTCGCGCACGACGCGGAGGAGGTTCTCCTGCTTCGCGTCGCGGTTGACGCTCGGCCGCACCTCGAAGAAGAGGTTCGGCCGCTCGATGCCGCCGTTCACGATCGCGGGATCGCGGAGCCCCAGCGCGCGGACGATGTCGGCGGTCACCTCCGGCGGCGAGGTGGCGGTGAGCGCGAGGACGCGCGGGCGCCCCAGCTCCTCGATGGCTCCGCGGAGCCCGAGGTACGCGGGCCGGAAGTCGTGGCCCCACTGCGACACGCAGTGCGCCTCGTCCACGACGAAGAGCGACACGCGGCGCCGCCGCAGGCGCGCGCGCTCGTCGGGGTTCTGCAGCCGCTCCGGCGTGACGAAGATGAACTCGGCGTGACCGCCGTCGACGCTGCGCTCGGCCTCGCGCCGGCCGGCGGCCGTGAGGGACGAGTCGAGGCGCACGGCGCCGAGCGAGGTGTCGGCGAGCTTCGCGCTCTGATCCTGCATGAGCGCGATGAGCGGCGACACGATGACCGTCTGGCCGGGGATGAACACCGCGGGGATCTGGAAGCACAGCGACTTCCCCGCTCCCGTCGGGAGGATCCCGACCGCGTCGCGGCCGGCGAGCACGGCCTCGATGAGCTGGCGCTGGCCCGGGCGGAAGCGGCGCACACCGAACCGCCGCTCCGCCTCGCGGCGCAGCTCGACGGGATCGACCTCGACGGGGCGATGGGCGGTGCTCGGGGCGCGCGGCACTCACCCCCGACGCTAGCGACGGCGGCCGGAACCCGCCAGCGGCGGCGTCACGAGTGGGGGCCCATGCTCCCACCGTGAAGTGCGCGTCGCGCCCGGCGCTCGCATCCTTTTCTCGTGCGAAGCCGTGGCGGCGACCTGGCCGCGTTGGCATCTCTGGAGGCACGGGAGGGCCCATGTCGAACAGGCCATACGACGCGAACTACGAGCCCCGGCCCGCCGACCAGGCGCGCGAGGAGGAGCTGCGATACCAGCGGTTCCTCTCGGCGCTCGCGCGTGGCGGGCTCGGCTCCTCCGAGCGCGCGGAGCGGACGGCCGTCACGGTGCTCGGCCTCGTCGAGCAGCGCCTCACCGGGCCCGAGGCGCACGATCTCAACGCCGAGCTGCCGTGGGCGCTGCGCGATCTCCTGCGCGGGCGCGAGCGCCACCCGCGCAGCCGCCCGGAGCGGTTCGGGCGCGAGGAGCTGCTCGCGCGCGTCTCCGCCGAGCTTACGCTCGATACCGAGCAGGCGGAGGCGGCGACGCGGCTCGTACTGCAGACCGCGCGGAGCCTCCTCTCGGAGAAGGAGGCGTCCGACATCGCCTCGCAGCTCCCGAAGGACATGCAGGACCTGTGGGCGCCACCGGCGTAGCCGCGCGCCACGAGGAGAGACCGATGGAGAAGACGCCAGGCGACCTCACCCCCGGTTCGGAGGACGCGACGGACGGGACGGGCGCCGACCCGGGCGGCGATTCGCTCACCGATGCACCCGAGGAGCACCCGGGCGTGTCACGCGCGAAGACGGCGCGGCCGCGGCGCGGGGCTGGCGGGCGCGCGAAGGCGCCCGGCTCGCGCAAGCCGGCGAAGGCGGCGAAGAGCACCGCGCGGACGGCCGCGAAGCGACCGCAGGGCGCGAAGGGCAAGGCGGCGCGGAGCACGGGGACCGCGGGGCGGAAGGCCGCCGGCTCCGTCGGGCGCGGAAAGCGCACCACCGCCGCGAAGAGCGGCGCGCGCGCCGGCGGAGCGACGTCGAAGGGCGCGGCCAAGGGCAGCCCGAAGGCGGCCCGCCGCAAGGGCAACCGCGCGACGCGGTGATGGCCGTAGGCGCTGCGGATCGTATCGACCGCCGCCACTCACGGAGGATCACGGATGCGCATTGCCGACATGATGAAGCGCGACCCCGAGTACGTGCTCGTGTACGAGACCTGCCGCGGCGCGGCGCGCAGGATGCGCGACGGCAACGTCGGGTTCCTGCCCGTGTGCGACAGGGATCGCCGCGTCATCGGCACGATCACCGACCGCGACCTGGCGGTGCGGCTCGTCGCGGAAGGGCTGCACTTCGACCTGCCCGTGTCCGACGTCATGTCGCACGAGGTCGTCGCCGGGTACCCCGACGACGACGTCGCGCGCGCGGCGCAGGTGATGGACGCCTCGCACAAGGGGCGGCTCGTCATCATCGACGGCGACGGGCGGCTCGTCGGGATCGTGAGCCGCTCCGACGTCGGCCACGGCGACGTGGCGCGCAGCGACGGGACGCACGCCGCGGAGCCCGTCGCGCGGCCGCCCGACCGCGGCGCAGCCCCGCACCGGAGCGCCTGATTCCCTACCCGCCGTCCTCGGCTACCCGCCGTCCTCGGCGACGTCGTCGCGGCGGGGCGCGGCGTCGCGGCCCGGCGTCTCGCCGGCGGCCGGGCGCGGGTCCGGCTGCACCTCGCGGCGCGGCGCCTCGCGCGTCTCGCCGGGCGCCTGGCCTGGGCCGTGGCCGGCCGCCGTCGAGGAGTCGCGCGGCGCCGGCGCACGCTCCAGCTCACCGGCGACCGCCGGGTCGAGCTCCTTGCCCTTGTCCCTCCCGCCTGGCGCGTCCATCAGTCGTCCGCCTCCTCTCGCTTCTGCGGCGCGAGCGGCGCGTCAGGCTCGGCGTGGTCCGGCGGGTTCCCCGCGGAGCGCGTCGGTCCGCCCTCCTTCGGCTCGCCGCGCCGGCGCTCCTCGGCGCCCGCTCCCTCGCGCTCGCCGGCGCTCTGGTGCTCGACGCCGCCGGTGTCGTGCGACTCCGACCAGCCGAGCTCCAGCTCGGTCTCCTGCTGCATCGTCTTGAGCGGGTTCCGCGGGTCGTCCTCGCCGCGCACGGACAGCGAATCGGATCGATCGTTTCGAGGCATGCCCTACCGTAGGCACGCCCCCGGCGCCGGGCGAGCGCGGCGGGGCGGGGCCGGGCGAGGGCGTGCGGCCGGCCGGGCGACGCGGCGGTTAAGCTGTCGCGATGCGCTTCGCCCGTGAGTTCACGATCCGCTGGTCCGACGCCGACGCGACCGGCCCCGTCCGCCACACCGTCTACCCGGAGCTCGGCGTCGAGGTCCGCCTCGCCTGGCTCGCGGCCGGCGGCTTCGACTGGAAGTGGTACGAGGCGCAGCGCCTCGGGCCGGTGCTCCTGCGCGAGGAGATCGACTACCTGCGCGAGCTGCCGCTCGGCGCGCGCGTCGAGGTGGACCTCGAGACGCTCGCGGCGTCGGCCGACGGCGGGCGCTGGAAGTTCCGCCACACGTTCACGAAGGCCTCGGGCGAGGTCGCGGCGCGCGTGGTGGGGGTGGGCGGGTGGCTCGACCGCGCGACGCGCAAGCTCGCGGTCGCGCCGGGGGCCCTCGCGGCGTACATCGCCGCGGCGCCGCGGGCGGCCGGGTTCGAGGAGCTGCCGCCGCTCCGGCGCAAGGCGGAGTGATCCCGGCCCGTGCGCCCTGAGCGTAGCGGAGCGGAGTCGAAGGGCGCGCTTCGACTCCGGCCGCCGGCCTACGCTCAGCGCGAACGGAACGCCGACCGTGCTACATCGCCGCCTTGAAGATCTCGACGACCTGCTGGAGCGTCGCGGTCCGCGGGTTCGTGAGCTGGCACGCGTCCTTCTTCGCGTTCTCCGCCATCGTCGCGAGGTCCGCCTCCTTGACGCCGAGCTCCTTCAGGCCCGCGGGGATCCCGATCGCCTTCGCGAGCTTGCGGATCGCGGCGATGCCCTTCGCGGCGGCGTCCACCGGCGCGAGGCCGTCGACGCACTCGCCGAGCGCCACCGCGACGTCGCCGTAGCGCTTCGCCGCCGCGATGAGGTTGAACTCGCAGACGGCCGGGAGGAGGATCGCGTTGCAGACGCCGTGCGGCAGGTTGTAGAGGCCGCCGAGCTGGTGGGCCATGGCGTGCACGTAGCCGAGGCTGGCGTTGTTGAACGCCATGCCGGCGAGGTACTCCGCGTAGGCCATCTTGTCGCGGGCGTCGAGGTTCGCGCCGTTCGCGACGGCCGGGCGCAGGTACTCGGCGATGAGCTCGATCGCCTTGATCGCGCAGGCGTCGGTGATCGGCGTCGCCGCGATCGAGACGTAGGCCTCGACGGCGTGGGTGAGCGCGTCCATGCCGGTCGCGGCGGTGAGCGCCGGGGGCTTGCCGACCATGAGGACCGGGTCGTTGATGGCGACGTTCGGCGTGCAGCGCCAGTCGACGATCGCCATCTTCACGTGCGTGCTCGTGTTCGTGATGATGCAAAAGCGCGTCATCTCGCTCGCGGTGCCCGCGGTGGTGTTGATGGCGACGAAGGGCGGCATCGCCTTCTTCGACTTGTCGATGCCCTCGTAGTCGCGGATCGTCCCGCCGTTCGTCGCGACCATGCCGATGCCCTTCGCGCAGTCGTGCGCGCTCCCGCCGCCGAGCGACACGATGGCGTCGCAGCGGTTGTCGACGTACGCCTTGAGGCCGTCGCGCACGTTCGTGTCGGTCGGGTTCGGCTCGGCCCCGTCGAACACCACCGCCTTCACGCCCGCCTCCTCGAGCTGGCCCTTGATCCGCGCGGCGACGCCGAGCTGGTTCAGGACCTTGTCCGTGACGATGAGCGCCTTCGTGGCGCCGAGCGCCTTCGCCTGCGGCGCGGCCTGCTTCGACGAGCCGACGCCCATGAGCGAGACATTGGGGATGAAGAAGCCGAACACCTGATCTGCGAGGGCCATTGAAATGGATCTCCGGTTGGTGAGGCGCTTGGATTGCTGCGCGGGTCTTCACCGGAGGAGCAATGAGCGGGCCATCGCGGCCCGTCCGGGGGCTGGCGTCGTGGCCGAGCGATGTCAATGGGTTCCGCGGCGACCGGCCGGAGGGCGGACGCGAGTGGCCCGCGCCAATCCGAGACATGTCACGAAGCCGAGACGGTGTGTCCGCTCCCCGAGACGGGGCGGATGTGCGTTCAACGCTCGCCGGGCGTGCGCGAGATGCCGCACTGCTGCAGGCGCCGGTACAGCGTCATGCGTGAAATCCCGAGTTGCTGCGCGGAACGGGCGAAGTTCCACGCGCACGCGTCGAGGGCGGCGAGCAGCGCGGCGCGCTCCGACGCGCGCACCGTCTCGCGGAAGCTCACCGGGCCGGCCGCCGGGGCGCTCGCGTCGACGGGCGGCGGAGCGGGCCGCGCGCGTACGGGGGACATTGGCGGAGGCGGTTGCGCACATCCCGAGGAGATTGGCGCCGTGTGCGCACCGGCGTCGAGCGCGAGGTCGGAAAGCTCGATGCGACAATTCGCCGCATTGGCGGCGGCGCGCAGGATCGCATTGCGCAGCTCGCGCACGTTGCCCG
>JBJMQK010000654.1:0-11501 GCA_045802735.1 Anaeromyxobacteraceae bacterium
TCGCCGCCGAAACGTCACGCACCGCGATCAGCGGCCGAGCCAGCGGGCGAGGTCGAGCTCGCCGCGGCGCAACCTCAGGGCGATCGCGGTCGAAACCGCGCTCTCGGCGGCTCCGCCGAGGCGCGCGCGCTCGTGCGCCACGATCGCGTCGAGATCGCGCTGGGCAGCCTCGAGCGCGTCGTTCACGAGCACGTACTCGTACCCCTCCGCCCCGCGCACGATCTCCGATCGCGCGGCCGCGAGCCGGCGCGCGATCGCCTCGTCCGCGTCGGTCGAGCGCGCGCGCAGCCGCCGCTCCAGCTCCTCGAGCGAGGGCGGCAGCACGAACACCGTCACCGCCTGCCGCGGCCAGGTCGCCTTGATGCGCGCCCCGCCCTGCACGTCGATGTCGAAGACGGCGATCGACCCCGCCGCGAGCGCCTCCTCGACCGTGGAGCGCAGCGTGCCGTAGCGCTGGCCGTGGACCTCGGCCCACTCGGCGAACGCGCCCTCCGCGGCCAGCGCGGCGAACCGTTCGTGCGAGACGAAGTGGTAGTCGACGCCGTCGCGCTCGGCGCCGCGCGGCGGGCGCGTCGTGGCCGAGATCGAGAAGCGGGCGTCCCCGTGCGCCGCGACGAAGCCGCGCGCGAGGGTCGTCTTCCCTGCGCCGGACGGCGCGGAGAGCACGAGCAGCAGGCCTGGCTCGCGGACGCTCACCGGCCTCATGCGCTCATCGCAAGGGGTCACTGCCATCACTCCACGTTCTGCACCTGCTCGCGCATGCGCTCGATCTCGGCCTTGAGCGCCACCACCACGTTGGCGATGTCGGCGCTCTGCGACTTCGAGCCGATGGTGTTCGCCTCGCGGTGCATCTCCTGGACGAGGAACTCCATCTTGCGCCCGGCGGGCTCGTCGGCCGCGACGAGCGCGCGCGTCTGCGCCACGTGGCTGCGCAGGCGGGTGATCTCCTCCGCGACGTCCATGCGGTCGGCGAAGATCGCGACCTCCTGCGCGAGGCGCGCGGGGTCGGGGCTGAAGCCGCGCGCCACCTCGGCGATGCGCTCGTGGAGGCGCGCCCGGTAGTGCTCGATCGACTGCGGCGCGAGCACCTCGACCCTGGCGACGAGCGCCTCGACCGTCGCGAGGCGGGCGGCGAGGTCGCGGGCGAGCGCCTCCCCCTCTCGCGCGCGCATCGCGACGAGGGCCTCGAGCGCCTGCACCACCGCCGCGCCGGTGGCGGTGCGCGCGGCCTCGACGTCGGCGGGGCGCTCGCCGAGGCTCACCACCCCGTCGGCCGAGAGCACGTCCTGCAGCGCGACCTCCCCGGGGAGCCCGAGCCGGTCCCGCACCTCGCGGAAGGCGCGCGCGTACTCGGCCGCGAGCGCCACGTCCACCTTCGCGGCGAGCGTGCCGCGCCCCGGCGCGCGACGGACCGTCACGTCGACGCCCCCGCGGGCGAGGCGCTCCTTCACCGTGCGCGCGATCTCGACCTCGAGGGCGGCGAGCTCACGCGGGACGCGGACCTTCACCTCGCAGAACTTGTGGTTCACCGAGCGCGCCTCGACGTCGACCTCCTCGTCGGCGTGGGCGGCGCGGCCGGCGCCGAAGCCCGTCATGCTCCGGATCATGCGATTCGCTCGCTCCCGCGCGACCAGGCGCGCGACGGGGACCGTATCGGTCAGCCCGTCCGCGCGTCAAGGAGCGCGAAGAGCGCGGCGCTCACCCGCGCGGGCTCGAGCCGGCGCATGCAGTCGTGGTGTCCGAGCGGGCACCGCTCCGGGCCGTGGTCGTGGCACGGCTGACACGCGAGCCCCACGGACAGCGCGCGCTCGCGCACCGTGAAGCGGTGCCTCGCCGCGCTCGTCGGCCCGAAGAGCACGAGCGTCGGCCGCCCCAGGGCCCGCGCGCAGTGGACGAGCCCGGAGTCGCCGCCCACGACGGCGTCGCAGCGCGCGAGGATCGCGACCGCCTCGTCGATGGCGTTGCCCGTCGTGTCGCGCAGGGCGACGCCGGCGAGCGCCTGGATGCGCGCTGCAGCCTCGCGCTCGGCGGGGCCGCCGAGGAGCACCACGGTGCGGCCGGCGCGGGCGAGGTCCGCGGCGAGCGTCGCGTACCCCTCCTCGCCCCAGCGCTTCGTCGCCCACTCGGCGCCCGGCACGAGGCCGACGACGCCGGCGCCCGGGGTCGCGAGGACGCGATCGGCGTACGCGTCGAGCCCGGACGGGGGGTCGAGGGCGAGGTCCGCCGTGCCGGGCGCGCCGGCCCGCTCCGCCAGGCGCAGGACGCGGTCGACGAACGTGAGGCTGCGATCGAGCGGCACGCGCTCGGTGCAGAAGGCGGCGTACCCGATGCGGCGCGGCGCCCCGGCCACGCGCGCCAGCAGCCCGGCGCGCGGCGAGTAGTGCGGCACGAGCGCGAGGTCGGGCCGCCGCGCCCGCAGGGCCCGCGCCACGCGCCAGAACCCGCCCACCCCGGCGTCGGCGCCGCGCTTGTCGTAGACGACGACGTCGTCGCAGCCGGGCAGGAGGCGCGCGACGGGAGCGCCGCGCGGCGTGACGACGAGCGTGACGCGCCCCGCGGGCCAGCGCGCCTTCACCGCTCGGACCGCGGGTCCGAGGAAGACGGTGTCGCCGAGGTACCCGGGGTGGACGACGAGCGTGTTCACGTCAGGGCGTGTGGAGGAATCCCCGGACCGAGCCAGGCGAGCGAGACGCGAGCAGCGCGAGGCGCGACGACCGAGCATGGCCGGAGGCCATGGAAGGGAGGTAAGGGAGGAGTGACGACGCGATGCGAAGCGGATCGTTCGCCGCGGCGACGGGAGGGGGTTCCTTCACATGCCCTCACGCGAGCGGGCGCGCCTCGTCGACCAGCATGACGGGGATGCCGTCGCGGATCGCGTAGGCGACCTTGCAGCGCAGGCAGTGGATCTCGCCCTCGTCCTCGTGGAACTCGAGGTCGCCCTTGCAGCGTGGGCAGGCGAGGATCTCCTTCAGCTCCGGCGCGAGTGGCATGTCGGGTCTCCGGACCCCGCTATAGCACGGCGGGCGGCGCCGCGAGCAGCCGCAGCAGGAACGCCTCGACGGCGTCGGCGCGCGCCGCCTCGGTGTAGAGCGCGCGCATGCGCTCGCGCGCCGCGGCGCCCATCGCGCGCGCGCGCGCAGGCCCGGCGAGGACCTCGACGAGCGCCGCGGCGAGGGCGGCGACGTCGCCCTCCTCGACGAGGAGCCCGGTCGTGCCGTCCACGATGTCCTCCGCCGGCGCCCCGAAGCGGTAGGCGATGCCCGGGCGGCCGCTCGCCATCGCCTCGAGGAGCGCGCGGCAGGTGCCGTCGTTTCCCTCGGCGAGGAGCACCTTCACGTCGAGCGTGCGGTAGGCCGCCGCGAGCGCGGCACCGGTGCGGTAGCCGGCGAAGAGCACGTGGCGATCGAGGCCGCGGTGCGCGACGCGGACGCGCAGGTCGTCGAGGCCCTCCCCCCGCCCGACGATCACGAGCCGCGCATCGGAGAGGCGATCCGCGACGGCGCGGAACGCGTCGACGAGCTCGGCGTGGCGGCGGTCGGGCTTCACGCGCGACACGATGCCCGCGACCGGCTGCCCGGGCGCGAGCCCGAGCTCGGCGCGCAGGTCCGGGCCGTCGGGCGCGTACAGGTCGGCGTCGACCGCGCCGCGCGTCGCGAGGATGCGCTCGGGCGCGACGCGGAAGCGCTCGGCCAGCACGCGCGCGTGCGCCTCGCACACCGCGACGAGCCCGTCCGTCCTGCGGTGCGCGACGCCCTGCAGCGCGCGATCGCGGAGCGAGCGCGCCGAGTGGACGGTGCGGACGACCCGCGGCCTCGGCCCCCGCCCATGGCCCGCCCCGAGCAGCGCCGCCGCGTGGTCGTTCGAGAAGTGCGCGTGGAAGACGTCGAACGCGCCGCGCAGCCGGCCGAGCCGCAGCGCGTCGGCGACGAGCGGCGGCGGGAATCCCTTCGTGGAGAGCGCGAGGTCGTCGCGGACCTTGAACCCCATCGCTCGCAGCCGGTCGCCCAGGTCGCCCGGCCGGCGCGCGTCCACCGCGACCTCGACGGCGTGCCCGCGGCGGGCGAGGAGCCCGGCGACGGACGCCATCGGCTCGGCCGGCCCCGTCCACGCGGGCGACGAGAGCAGCTCCAGAATCCTCATGGCGGCGGCCCGTTGCGTTGAACCGCAGCCGTCGCCTCCGCCGCCATGATCATATCCGGCGCCTGCGGCGCCTCAGTCCGGGGGGAGAAACTCTCCCCCCGAGACCCCCCATCGCGAGGGTCATCGCAAGCGAGCACGGTCCTCACCGGAGGACCTGGTAATTCCGGTACTCGCCGACGCGGACGCCGGTCGCCGCCTCGAAGAGGTCGAGGAGGTCCTCGCGGAGGTGCCCGGCGCGGAGGTGGCGCGGCGCCGGCTCGAACTGCCAGTCCTCGCGCGCGATCCACTCGCGCATGGGGAGCGGGTGCGTCCCGCCGAAGCGCCGCACCTTCTCGCCGACGTCGTAGCTGAACCCGCGCGCGAGCCGCCGCTCGCGCGCCGCGTCGCCGGCGTAGAGGCGCTCGAACTCGGCGAGCTTCGCCTTCTGCGCCTCGGGCGGGCGCACCCACCCGTAGTGGAACATGCGCCCGCCGCCCGGCACGACCTGGAGCTTGCGCGCTGCGTCGCCCGGGCCGATGCGGAACCCCTGCGCGTCCTTCCAGGAGCGCACGCCGATGCCGTTCTTCACGGCGCGGATCTCCTTGCGGTACCAGCGGCGCGACACGCCGACGGTGTGGAACGAGCCGTAGAAGTGGACGTAGTCGAAGAGGAGCCCCTCGACGCGCGGGTCGTCGTGGAGGCGGTGGAGCGCCGCGCGCACCGCGTCGTGATCGTCCTCGTGCAGCGCCTCGTCACCCTGCACGTAGAGGCACACGTCGCCGGTGCAGCGCGCGAGCGCGAGGTCGGTCTGCTCGGCGAGCACGCGGCCGCGGACGAGGTTCGCCTCGTCCCAGCGCGACTCGAAGACGACGAGGCGCGGATCGGCGATGGAGCGGACGAGGTCGAGCGTGCCGTCGGCGCAGACGCCGACGTTGACGACCAGCTCGTCGACGAGCGGGAGGATGGACCGGATCGCCGGGACGACCGGGTAGCGCAGCCGGACGGCGTCGCGGACGAAGGTGAAACCGGAGACTCGCACGGTGGATGGCCCTCGCCCTTCGCCCTTCGACTCCGCTTCGCTACGCTCAGGGCGAACGGAGGCTCCATCCGCACGGGCTCGACCCGGACCTCGACCGCGAACCCAGATCCCGACCTCGACCTCGACCTCGAGCCCGACCCCCGACCCCCGACCCCGACCCGACCCCGACCCGACCTCGACCTACTTCTTCAGCGCCGCGAGCCGCGCCACCAGCTCGGTCGTGGAGTGGTCCTTGGGATCGCCCGCCACCGCGACCCTCCCCCCGTAGGCCTGGACCTCCCTGGCCTCCGGGATCGTCTCCGGCGTGTAGTCGGTCCCCTTCACCTGCACGTCGGGGCGGAGCGCGCGGATGACCGGGACGACGTCCTTCGCGTCGAACACCACCACGTGATCGACGCAGGCGAGCGCCCCGACGATCTCGGCGCGCTCGGCCTCGGGGACGACGGGCCGGCCCGGGCCCTTGCCGAGCCGGCGCGCGGAGGCGTCGCTGTTCACCGCGACGACGAGGACGTCGGCGAGCGCCTTCGCGCCCGCGAGGTAGCGCAGGTGCCCGACGTGGAAGAGGTCGAAGACCCCGTTCGCGAGCGCCACGCTCCGCCCGCGCGCGGTCGCGTCGGCGCGCAGGCGCGGGAGGTCCTCGAGCGTGAGCCGCCGCGCGATCACGGCCGCAGGATCTCGGCGAGCAGCTCGTCGCGCGCGACGGTCGCCGTCCCGGGCTTCTGGACGACGATCGCGCCGGCGACGTTCGCGACCCGCGCCGCCGCCTCCGCGTCGCCGCCCGCCGCGATCGCCGCGCTGTACGACGCCGCGACGGTGTCGCCCGCGCCGGTCACGTCCACCACCTCGACGTGGCCGTGCGCCGCGAGGTGGAGCGGCGGCTCGCCCTTGCGGAAGAGCGACATGCCGTGCCGGCCGCGGGTCACGAGCAGCTCGTCGCAGGCGAGGCGCCGGAGCAGCGCGCGCGCGGCGCGGTCGAGCGCGCCGGGCGCCTTCACCGAGACGCCGGTCGCCGCCTCGAGCTCCGGCTCGTTGGGCTTCACCATCGAGAGGCCGACGAACTCGGTGAGGCGGTAGCGCGAGTCGACGCAGACGCGGACGCCGCCGCGCTTCACCGCGCGCAGCGCGTCGAGCGCCGCCAGCCCGATGGCGCCGCTGCCGTAGTCGCTCGCGAGGACGACCCCGGCGCCGCGCGCCGCCTTCGCGACGTCGCGCGCGATGCGCGCCTCGACGGCGGCCGGGAGGGGCTCGCCCGGTGCGCGGTCGACGCGCAGCATCTGCTGGCGGCGCGTCGAGCGCCCGCCTGCGAGGATGCGCGTCTTCGACTCCGTGGCGCGCCCGCGCACCCGCTGGACCCCGGCGACGTCGACGCCGGCGCGGACGAGCGCGTCGAGGAGCGTCGCGCCGAGCGCGTCGTCCCCGACGACGCCGAGCGCGCGCACCTTCACCCCGAGCGCCGCGAGGTTCAGCGCGGCGTTGCCGGCGCCCCCGGGCCTGGTCTCGCTGCGCTCGTACCGCACGATGAGCACCGGCGCCTCGCGGCTGATGCGCTCGGTCTCGCCGTACACGTACTCGTCGGCGACGAAGTCGCCCACCACCACCGCCTCGGCGCGCGGGAAGCGCGCGACGAGCGCGGCGAGCGGCGCGATGGCGTTCACGGCGACGGGGCGGCGCATGGCCGGCAGTACCTATCGCGGCGCGGCATGGGAGGTCAACGAAACGCCCTCGTCCGGGCGCGTCTTCCAGCGGCGGTGCAGCCAGTACCAGCACTCGGGATGCGCGCGCACCCGGCGCTCGAGGCGGTCGTTCAGGTCCTGCATGAACGCGAGCGCGTCGCGCGCGTGATCGCCGGTGTCGGGCGGGGCGAGCGGGCCCTCGATGACCACCCGGTGGCGACCGTCCGCGAGCGGCACGGCGACGACGAACACGACGGCGGCGCCGGTGCGCCGCGCGAGCAGCGCCGGTGTGGCGGAGGTCGCGGCGGGGACGCCGAAGAAGGTGGGGAAGATCGCGCGCCGGCGCGACTGGTTCTGATCGATGACGTAGCCGAGGACGCGGCCCGCGGCGAGGGCGCGGCGCGCCGCCTTGAGCGTCTCGCCCTTCGTGACGACGAGGTCCTCGACGCCGGCGCGGCGGCGCGCGCGGCGCCAGGCGTCGTTCGCGCCGCTCTTCCCCATCTTCCGCGTGATCATGGTGATGGGCACGCCGCGCAGGGTGTGCGCCGCGGCCAGCACCTCGAAGTTGCCGAAGTGCGCCGTGCAGGCGATGACGCCCTTGCCACCGGCGCGCGCGCGCTCGTAGCGGTCCCATCCGTCGTACTCGAACAGCGCGTCGATCTCCTCGCGCGGCGCGCGCGAGAGGAGGAGGAACTCGGGCGCGACGCGGCCGAGGTGGCGGTACGTCGCGCGTGCGATCGCGCGGCGCTCCGCCTCGCTCTTCTCGGGGAAGGCGAGGCGCAGGTTGTCGAGCACGACGCGGCGGCGGATCCCGAGGGTCCAGACGAGCCAGGCGAGCGCGGCGCCGAGGGCGTAGGCGAGGCGGCGCAGCCAGGGAGGGAGGGGGCGGGAGGACGGCATGGGTCAGCCGTCTCCGCGGAGCGGCGGCGCTCCGCCCTTCGACTCCGCGCCTGCGGCGCCACGCTCAGGGCGAACGGAATGGGAAGCGCTCGGGGCCAGCGCGGCGTCGAGGAGCGCGTCCAGCAGCTCCGCGCCGGCGGTGATCTCGGCCGCGATGCGCACGACGCGCACGCGCGGGTCCGCGGCGAGCGCGGGCGGGAGGCGCACCGCGTCCTTCTCCGTCGTGGCGATGGCGTCGCAGCGGAGCGCGTCCGCGGCGCGGCGGGCCTCGTCGAGCTCACCTTCCGTGAACGCGTGATGATCGCGGAACACCCGCTCGCCGGCGACCTCCGCGCCCATCGCGGCGAGGGTTCGCCGGAAACCGTCCGGGCGCGCGAGCGCGCAGAGCAGCAGCACGCGCCGCCCGGCGAGCGCGCCCGGGCCCACGGCGCGCTCGAGGGCGCCGTCGAGGACGTCCACCACCGCGTGCCGCGACTCGACCGGGTCGCGGCCCGTGGCCTCGCGCGCCGCGGCCCGGAGGCGGTCGAGCGCCTCGGGCCCGGCGCCGTCCGCGCGGGAGAGCCAGGCGACCGAGGCGCGGCGCAGCGCGCTCCAGGGCTCCCGGTTCGGCCCGCGCGGCAAGAGCCGCCCGTTCCCCACCGGGTTCGCGGCGTCGATCACCACCACGTCGAGGTCGCGCGCGAGCGCGCGGTGCTGGAACCCGTCGTCGAGCACGAGCGCGTCGGCGCCGAGCCGCTCGACCGCGACCCGCGCCAGCTCCGCGCGCCGGGGGCCGCACAGGACGCGCACGCCGGGGAGGCGCCGCGCGACGAGGTACGGCTCGTCGCCGGCGTCGCGCGCGTCGAGCAGCAGGCGCGCGCCGTCCGAGACGACCCGCGCGTCGCCGCGGCGCGCGCCGTAGCCGCGCGAGAGCACCGCCACCGTGCGCGCTCGCGCGACGAGGCGCTCGGCGACGGCGAGCGCCACCGGGGTCTTGCCCGCGCCGCCCACGGCGAGGTTCCCGATCGACACGACCGGCGCGCCGGCGCGGGCCGCGCGCGCGACGCCGGCGTCGTAGGCGGCGCGGCGGAGCGCGGCGCCGGCCCGGAAGAGCCCCTCCGCGAGCGCGAGCGGCGCGAGCGCGGCGCGGAGGGCGCGCGGCGCGCCGGGCTCCCACCACAGCTCCTCGAGCGCGCTCACCCGAGCAGCTCGCGCGCCGCGGCCACGACGGCCTCCGGCTGGAGGTCGCCGAGGCAGCGGTGGTGGCCCTCGGGGCAGGTGTCGCCGCCGTGGTTCGAGCACGGCGAGCAGGCGAGGCCGAGCGAGAGGGCCCGCCCCGGCGCCGCGGGGCCCCAGCGCACCGGCGAGGTCGGGCCGTAGAGCCCCACCACCGGCGTGCCGACGGCGCTCGCGAGGTGCACCGGCCCCGAGTCGCAGGCGACGAGGAGCCGGACCCGCGCGAGCGCGGCGGCGAGCGCGTCCACCGGCAGCCCGGACAGCTCCGCGGCGACCGGCGCGCGCAGCGCGGCGCGGAAGCGCGCGAACGCCTCGCGGTCGCCCGGCCCGCCCGCGAGGACGATGCCCGCGCCATCGGCGGCGAGCGCGTCGGCGACGGCCGCGAAGCGCTCCGGCGCCCAGCGCTTCGTCGTCCAGCGCGCGCCCGGGGCGATGGCGACGAGCGGCGCCCGCGCCGCCCCGAGCGCGGCGTCGGCGAGGTCCTTCGCGCGCTGCGACAAGGAGACGTGGAGCGCACCCGGCGCGCCGACGCCGAGCGGCGCGAGGGCCTCGGCGTAGAGCGCCGTCGCGTGCGCCCGCGCGAGCGGCCGGTCGGCGCCGAGCACCGCCAGCAGCGCGCCCCCCGGGGTGCGCCGGCGGAACGTGAGGCGCCGCGGCGCCGCCGCGCGGACCACGAACGCGCTCCGCACCTTGTTCTGCAGGTCGAGCGCGAGGTCGAAGCGGCCGCGGAGGCGCGCGCGCAGCGCGACCGCCGAGGCGCGGCCGTCGCCCGGCGGCGCGGCCCCGCGCTCGAGCCGGTGCACCGCCGCGAGCTGCGGCAGCCCGTCGAGGAGCGGGGCGTACGCCGCGTCGGTGAGCCACTCGATGCGCGCTCCCGGGAAGCGGGCGAGGAGCGGGTCGAGCACGCTCGTCGCGAGCACGACGTCGCCGAGCGCGCTGTAGCGCACGACGAGGATGCTCCGCACGCCGTACCCGATCACGGCGCGCCCACCCGCGTCGGCGCGGCGGGCGGCCCGGGCGGCGGCACCGCGGCGGGCCGCGGCAGGAGCCGCAGCATGTGCTCGACGTTGCGCCGCGACGCGCCGCGGATCTGGGACACCGCCTGCCGCGCCAGCTCGCCCAGCTCGACGATCTTCTCCGGGCGCGCGAAGAGCTCCCCCGCGACCTTGAGGAGCTGGTCCGGCGTCGCGACCTGGATGCCACCCCGGCCGACGAGCACCTGCAGGCTGTCCTTGAAGTTCTCCATGTGCGGGCCGAAGAGCACCGGCCTCCCCTGCCCCGCCGGCTCGAGCACGTTCTGCCCGCCGCGCCGCACGAAGCTGCCGCCGACGAACACGAGCGTCGCGAGCCGGTAGGCGGTGGCGAGCTCCCCGATGGTGTCGAGGATCGTCACCTGCGCGCGCCCGGCCGCGGCGCCGCCCGAGCGCAGCCGCACCGAGAGCCCCGCCTCGGCGGCGGCGGCCATGATGCGCCCGGCGCGCTCCACGTAGCGCGGGGCGAGCACGAGCTGGAGCCGCGGGAGCCGCACCAGGAGGTCCTTGTACACCTGGAGGAGCAGCTCCTCCTCACCCTCGTGCGTCGAGCCCGCCATGAACACCGGCGCCTTGGCGGAGAGGCCCATCTCGGCGCGCAGCGCCTGGGCGCGCGTCGCGTCGGGGTCGAGGACGAGCGCGTCGAACTTGGTGTTGCCGGTCACCCACACGCGGTCGGGCGCGGCGCCGAGCCCGAGCACGCGCTCGGCCTCCTCGTCGGAGCGCATGAGGAAGAGATCGATCGCCGCGAGCGGGTTCCCGATGGCGCCGAAGAGGGCGCGGTAGCGCGACATCTTCTCCGGGTTGAAGCGGCCGTTCGTGAGCGCGATGCGCGCGCCGGAGCGGTGGACGGCGCGGATGAGGTTCGGCCAGATCTCGGTGTACTCGAGCACGAGCAGGTCCGGCGCGAGCCGCTTCACCGCGCGGCGCGTCGCGAACGGCAGGTCGTAGGGCGCGTAGACGACGACGTCGGCGTCGGAGAGCTTCTTCCGCGCCATGGCGAGGCCGCTGTTCGTCATCGTCGTCACGACGATGCAGCAGCCCGGCAGCCGCCGCTTGAGCTCGCGCATCATCGGCTCGAGCGACAGCAGATCGCCCGCGCTCGCGCCGTGCAGCCACACGCGCGGCGCGCCGCGGCCGGCGTCGAAGGAGCGCCGGTAGAAGCCGAGCCGGTGCGGGATGCCGTGGCGCAGCTTCGGGTGGAAGAGCAGCACCGGGAGGAGCGCGACGAAGAGCGCATAGCTCGCGACGACGTAGAGGAGGTGCATGCCCTAGGCCGTCGCGACCTCGAGCGCGCCGCGCGCCGCGCCCTCGAAGATGCGGTAGAGGCGCGCGTACTCCCCGCCCCGGGCGAGGAGGTCGTCGTGGTGGCCCACCTCGGCGACGCGCCCGCCGGCGAGCACGACGATGCGATCGGCGTGGCGGATGGTGGAGAGCCGGTGCGCGATGACGAGGGTCGTGCGCGGCCCGCCCGCGGCGCCGCCCGCCATGAGCCCCTCGAGCGCGCGCTGCACCTCGCGCTCG
>JBJMQK010000014.1:0-9703 GCA_045802735.1 Anaeromyxobacteraceae bacterium
GCCTCCAGGATGCGGCGCAGCTTCTCCACGTCGGCGGGGTCGCCGCCGCCGCGCGCCAGCTTCGCCACGAGCGCCTCCGCGTAGGCGGTCGCGGCGGTGAGCGGGTTGTTGAGCTCGTGGGCGATGCCCGCCGCGAGGCGGCCGATCTCGGCGAGCTTCTGCGCGTGCTCCGCGTCGTGCTGCAGCGCGCGCAGGAGCGTCTGGTCCTGGCCGATGAGGAGGACGCCCTCGACGCCGCCCGACGCCCCGTAGATGGGCGAGGTGTTCGCCTGCACGCGCGCCTCGCCCCCCGCCGCGACGAGGACGCGCAGCTCGACGCCGCTCTGCGTCTCTCCCTCGCACGTCTTCGCGAGCAGCGCCGCGAGCGCGCGCCGCTCCGCGTGCGGCACGAGCGTCGCGAGCTCCTCGCCGAGCACCTCCTCGCGCGCGTGGCCCGTGAGCCGCGAGAGGGCGCGGTTGAAGACCATCACCTCGCCGTCGCGGTTCACCACCGCGATGAGCGCGTTCGCGTTCTCGATGAGGTCCTCGAGGTAGGACTTGAGGTACGTGACCTCCTCGAGCGAGCGGAGGTTCCTGAGCGCCAGCGCCGCCTGGTTCGCGACCTGCATGAGGAGCGGCGCGTCGTCGTCGGGATCGCCGGGCGCGTCGGCGGCGTACTCGAGGTTCACGACCCCGAAGAGCGTGCCCGACACCGCGAGCGGCACCGCGCTCGCCCGCGCGGAGCCCTCGAAGAGCGGCTCGTCGGTCTCCGTGACCGCGATCCCGCCGAAGGCCAGCTCCGCCTCGGGGAGCGCCGTCTTGCGGAGCGACGCGCGGCGCAGCGCCACGCGGTCGCGCGCGCCGGGGCGCAGCCGCCCGGAGGCGCGCAGCGACGTCACGGTGAGTGACCTCGGGTCGACGAGCCGGATGCACGCGCTCCGGCCGGGGAAGAGGACGTCAAGCGCGCGGGCGAGGGCGCCCGTGATCTCGCCCTCGGCGCGCGCCGCGGCGAGCTCGCGGGAGAGGGCGAGCAGGGCCCGGCCTGCGGCGCTGTCGGCGTCGTCGAGCACCGGCCGGAGCGCGACCGCCACGAGCCGGCGGTGGCCGGCGCTGCTCCCCGACAGGTCGACGTTCGCGACGACGCCGTCGAGCCGCGCGCGGTAGGCGCTCGCCTCGCCCACGCCGGGCAGCACGAGGTCGCCGTCCTCGGGCGGGAGCAGCTCGGCGAGCGCGAGGCCCACGCACGCCGAGGCGTCCCGCCCCAGCGCCCGGGCGAACCGGTGGTTCGCGGCGATGACGCGGTCGCCGTCGCACACCGCGGCGGCGACCGGCCACTCGAGGAAGGCCTCCAGCAGCTCGCGCCCGGCGAGCGCCGGACGGGCGCGGCCGCCGCGCCGCGACTCGCGCTTGCGGTTCACCCCGTGATCCTACCGCCGGGCGCGGTGCGCCGCGAGGGCCGCCGCCATGACCTCCTTCACCGTGGCGCCGCGCTCGCCGGCGCGGGCGACGCAGTCGTCGTACTCGGGGTGCGCCGAGAGGAGCGCGCCGCCGAGGCGCCCCTCCTTCACGCGGACCGCGCCGTAGGCGGTCTCGACGGTGACGTGCTCGCGCGCCAGCTCGACGCGCTCGACCGGCGCGCAGCGGACGCCGAGCGTCGTCGTCTCGGCGAGGAAGGCGCGCGCGACGGCGTCGCGGTGGGCGAGGTCGGCGAGCGCCGAGAGCACGAGGCCGGGGCGCCCCTTCTTCATCGTCACCGGCGCGACCCAGGCGTCGACCGCCCCGGCGGCGAGGGCGACCTCGATGGCGCGGGCGACGAGCTGGCCGGGGCAGTCGTCGAGGTTCGTGGACAGCTCGAAGAGGCCGGGGCGCCAGAGGCCGTCGCCGTCGCCCTTCGACTCCGCCGCTTCGCGGCTACGCTCAGGGTGAACGGAGGGTGGTTCGCCGTGAGCGGAGGCCTCGCCCTGCGACGCCGGAGTCGAAGGGCGAACGGTGGTGGGGACCTCGTCCCCGAGCGTGAGCCGCAGCACGTTCGGCCGGTCGGGCCAGCGCGACGTCCCGACGCCGTAGCCGATGCGGCGCGGCGTGAACGCCGGCGGGGCGCCGATCTCGAACAGGACCGCCAGGATCGCGGCGCCGGTGGGCGTCACCGCCTCGCCGGGCGGGCCGCCGTGGCGCACCGGCTTCCCGGCGAGGATCTCGAGCGTCGCCGGCACCGGCACCGGCAGCCGCCCGTGCGCCGTCTTCTGGAAGCCGTGCCCCAGCTCGGGCGCGAGCGACACGGCGCGCGGCCAGCCGAGGAGGTCCATCACCACCGCCGCGCCGCACACGTCCACGATCGAGTCGAGCCCGCCGACCTCGTGGAAGTGCACCTCGTCGAGCGGGATGCCGTGCACCTTCGCCTCGGCGCGGCCGATGCGGTCGAAGAGCGCGAGCGCCGCGTCGCGCGCGCGCGGCGGGAGCCCGCCCTTGCGGATGAGCGCGACGATGTCCGCGAGGTGGCGGTGCCCGGGCTCGGGCCCCTCGGGCACGACCTCGACGTGGGTGCCGCCGACGCCGCCTGCCTCGGCGCGCGTCACCTCCAGCCGGAACGGCACGCCGAGCGTGTGGAGCGCGCGCTCGAGGTCCGCGCGCGGGACGCCGAGGTCGAGCGCGGCGGCGAGGAACATGTCGCCCGCGGCCCCGCCGACGGGCTCGAGGAAGAGGAGGTCTGGCATGGGATCAACCGCGCGCGATGAGGCCCGCGACGAAGCCCGCGCCGAACCCGTTGTCGATGTTCACGACGGTCACGTTCGGCGCGCAGGAGTTGAGCATGGTGAGGAGCGGCGCGATGCCGCCGAGCGAGGCGCCGTAGCCGACGCTCGTCGGCACGCCCACGACCGGCTTCCCGACGAGGCCGCCCACGACGGAGGCGAGCGCACCCTCCATCCCGGCGGCGACGACCACCGCCATGCAGCGCTCGAGGTCGTCGCGCCGCGCGAGCACGCGGTGGAGCCCGGCGACGCCGACGTCGTAGATCTTCACCGCCTCGACGCCCATCACCTCGAGCGTGGCGACGGCCTCCTCGCACACCGGGATGTCGCTCGTGCCGGCGCAGCACACCGCCACCGGCCCGCGCACCGGGAGCGTCATGCGCCCCTTGCGCAGCGTGCGCGACACGGGGTCGTAGCGGGCGCCCTTCACCGCTCGTAACGTGGGCGCCGCCTTCTCCTCGGAGAGGCGCGTCACGAGGAGCGGCCCCTTCGCGGCGAGCTTCCTCGCGATGGCCGCCACCTGCGCCGCGGTCTTGCCCTGCGCGAAGATCACCTCGGGCATGCCCACGCGCAGCGTCCGGTGGGTGTCGAGCGTGGCGAAGCCGCCGAGCGGCTCGAAGGGCGCGCCCTTCAGCCTCCGCACCGCCTCGTCGACGCCGGCCTCGCCGGCGCGGACGCGCTCGAGCAGCGCGCGCAGCCCCTGCTCGTCGAGGTCGAAGGGACGTTCGCGCGCGGCCATCTAGGAGATTCCGATCGCCGCCGCGAGCTCGGGCAGGCTCGCCGGGTCGGGGAGGACGAGGATGAGGCCCTCGAGCGCGGCGGGGCCGTCGGTGGTGAAGCGCGTCGCCAGCGCGACCTTGCCCGCCTCGCGCGCGACGAGCCGGTCGAGGCAGGCGGTGCCGCCGCCGCGGGCGAGCGTCGGCACGGACAGGAGGAGCTTGCCGCCCACCATGCGCGCGAGCGCCGACACGAAGGCGCTCCCCACGATGTTGCCGGACTCCATCACCGCGCTCTCGGCGAGGGCGCCCCACCCCTCGGCGCCGGGCACCGGATAGCCGAGCGCCGCCGCGAGCCGCTCGGCGTCGCGTTCGGGCAGCGCGAGCACGAGGTGGCCCGTGAGCAGCCCCTCGAGGCGCACGCCGACGGCGACGAGATCCTGGCCGAGCGCACCGAGAAAGTCGGCGATGGCGCCGGCGGCGCGCCCCACCCACGCCTCGGGCACGTCCATCTCGATGCGGCGCCCCATGAGCTTGCCGAGCGCGGTCAGCGCCTGGCCACATCCTATGGTCGCGATCTCCTGGAGCGCGTCGATCTCGCGCGCTCCGATCGTGCCCTCGGCGCTCATCCCGGCGTGAAGCGTAGCGAGCGGGGGCTCATGTCGCCAGGAGCCGCTGCACGTCGAGGATGAAGACGGGCCGCCCGCTGCCGAGCACGGTGACCGCGGAGAGGCCGGCGACGAGGTCGAGCGGGCGGGCGAGCGGCTTCAGCACGGCCTCCTGCTGGCCGAGGAGCGCGTCCACGGCGAGGCCCACGCGACCGCCGTCGCCCTCCGCCACGACCACCGACCGCATCCCCGCCGGGGCCGCGGCGAACCCGAGCAGGAGGCCGAGGTCGTGCACCGGGACGAGCTGGCCGTCGTAGGGGAGGACCGGCGTGCCCTGCGCCCGGTCGAGGCGCGAGACGTCCACCTGCGCCGCGCCCAGCACCTTGGCGATCGGGATGCCCAGCACCTCGCCGGCGACCCCCACGAGCAGCACCGGCTGCACCGCGACGGTGAGCGGGAGGCGCAGCGTCCAGCGCGTGCCGAGCCCGGGCGTGCTCTCGACCTCCACCGCGCCGCCGAGCGACTCGACGGTGCGCTTCACCGCGTCCATGCCCACGCCGCGGCCCGAGACCTCTGTGACGGCGTCGGCGGTGGAGAGTCCGGGGAGGCACGCGAGGAGGAACGCGTCGCGATCGGAGAGCACCCGCGCCGCGGCCTCGTCGAGGACGCCGCGCGCCACGGCCGCCGCGCGCAGCTTCGCCGCGTCCATGCCCTTGCCGTCGTCGGCGATCTCGATGAGGACGCGGTCGCGCACGCGCCGCGCCGAGACGGTCACGCGCCCGGTGGCGGACTTTCCGGCGAGGAGGCGCAGGTGCGGCGCCTCGATGCCGTGGTCGACGGCATTCCTGAGGACGTGCTGGAGCGGGTCGGCGAGCTCGTCGAGGACGGCGCGGTCCACCTCGATCTCGACGCCGCGCACCTCGACCTCCACCTGCTTGCCGACGCGGCGGGCGAGGTCGCGCGCGACGCGCGGCAGGGGGTCGGTGACGAGCGCGAGCGGCGTCATGCGGACCGCCATCACCTTGTCGTGCAGGTCCTTCACCGTCCCCGAGAGCCTGTCGACGCCGTCCACGAGCGCGGGGCGGTGCGCCTCCGGCAGGCCCCGGCCCAGCTCGCGCAGCCGGGAGGTCGCGAGGATGAGCTCCCCCACCGCGTCGAGGAACGAGTCGAGGAGCTCGACGCGCACGCGGATGGTGCGTCCGCCCTCGCGCGCGGCCGCGTCGTCGCGCGCCGGGCGCGGCGGCGGCGGCGGCGCGGGGCGCTCGCGCGGCGCGTCCGCGACGGTCACGGCGGCGAGGTCGGAGATCTGCCCGAGCGCCCGCTCGATCGCGGCGAGCGGCTCGGAGGTCTCGAGGCCCACGGAGAGCTTGCGATCGGGGAGGCGGCCGGCCTTGAGATCCTGGAGCGGCGGCACCGCGTGGACGAGCGCGCCGAGCCGCGAGAGCTTCTTCACGACGAGGAAGCCGCGCACGCTCGGGACGGGGCAGCTCTCGCTCACCTCGACCGAGATGTCGACGCGGCGGCGCGGCAGCGGGAGGTCCTGGGCCGGGGCCGCGGCGGGGAGCACTTCGACTCCGCCCTGCGGGCGGAGCCTGTCCTGAGCGGAGCCCGCGGAGCGGGCGGAGTCGAAGGGCTCAGCGCGAACGGAGGCTTGCGATGCCAGCGCTGCGTCCTGCGGGCTCCGTTCGCGGCCGGCGGCGGGTTCGCGGCCGGCGGCGGGTTCGCGGTCGACGGCGGGTTGGCGGTCGACGGCCGCGCCGCGCTTGCTGCGCTCCGCCTGCGCCTTGAGGCGCTCCGCCAGCACGACGTCGTAGTCCGGCTTCTCGCTCCTCCCTGCGCGCTCCACCATCCCGGCGAGCGCGTCGACGGCGCCGAGGAGGAGGTCCACCGCCGCGCCGTCGGGGAGCGCCGCCTGGCGCCGGTAGACGTCGACGAGGTCCTCGACGCGGTGCGCGAGCGTGGCGATGCCGCCCTGCTCCATCGCGCCGGCCATACCCTTCACGCTGTGTGCGTGACGGAAGAGGCCGTCGACGATGCCGCCCGTGTCCTCGCCGGCGCGCGCGGCGGCCTCGAGGCGGACGAGGTCCGCGGCGAGCTTCGCCAGGTGATCGCCCGCCTCGGTGACGAAGAGGCCGAGGTACTTGCCGAGGTCCACCGTCATGGGAGCGGCCGGCCGCGGCGTCGCGGCGAGGAGCCGTGCGCGCTAGGCGTCTCCGAGGACCTTCTTCACGACGTTGAGCACGTCCTCCGACTTGAACGGCTTCACGATGAAGTCGCTCGCGCCCGCCTCGATCGCCTCCATGACGAGCGACTCCTGGCCGAGCGCGCTGCACATGACGATGACGGCCTTCGGGTCCTGCTTCACGATCTCGCGCGTCGCGTCGATGCCGCTCTTGAAGGGCATGACGATGTCCATCGTGGTGAGGTCGGGCCTGAGCTCGCGGTACTTCTCCACCGCCTCGAGCCCGTTGGCCGCCTCGCCGACGACCTCGAACCCGCCTCCGGAGAAGATGTCCTTGATCATGTTGCGCATGAAGATCGCGTCGTCGACGACGAGGACTCTCTTCGCCATACCCTACTCCTCTCGCGCGGGCCCGTGAGAGCCCGCGCTTTCGAGACCGTAACACCCCCACCCAATGGGGGCAAAAGCCGCCGCGACGTCGCGCCTCATGTCGGCGCGGCCCCGAAGAGCGCGGCCGCGCGCAGCTCGAGCGTCTCGGGGTCGAGCACCGTCACCGGGGCCCCGCGCACCGCCGCGACGCCGCGCGACGGCGCACCGGGCTCGCCTGCGCCGGGGCCCGGGAGCGCGACGGCGTCGACCCCGAGCACCGCGGCGACGAGGAGGCCGAGGCCGCGGCGATCGCGCTCCAGCACGAGGACGTGCCCCTGCGCCGGCCCGAGCGCGTCGGGCGCGAGGCCGAGGAGCGGCGCCAGCTCGACGACGGCGACGACGCGGCCGCGGAGGTTCATGCCGCCCTTCACCGCCGCCCCCGCGCGCGGCACGCGGGCGAAGGGCGGCTGCGGGACGACCACCTCGCGCACCGCCTCGAGCGGCAGGGCGAAGCGCTCGCCGCCGGCGCGGAAGATGACCATGCGCGCCGCGGAGAGCGCCGGCGGTGGCGGCGCGAGCGCCGGCGAGGGCGCGCCGCGCTCCGACCACGACTCGCGCTGGGACGGCGTCCGCTCCACGCCTACCCCGTCCCGAGGCGGAAGCGAGACACGACGCTCTGCAGCTCGAGCGAGAGGTTCGACAGCTCCTGCGCCGCGCCGGCCATCTGCGCCACGGCGGCGGTCTGCTCGGAGGTGACCTTGCGCACCTGCTCGGTCGCGGTGGCGTTCGAGGTGGCGACGTCGGAGATGTGGTCCATCGCGCTCACCATCTCGGCGCTGCTCTTCAGCTGATCGCGCGCCGACTGGCTGATGACGCCCACCTTGCCCGCGCCGCTCGCGGCGATCTTCGAGATGTCCTCGAGCCCGCGGATGATCGCCTCGAGATCGCCGCGGCCCTCGCCCAGGACCGACACCGACTCGCGCATGGTGGCGACGACGAGCGCGGCCCGCGCCGAGATGTCGGTCGCGACGCTCGAGATCTGCTCGGCGGAGCGGCCGGCGCTCTCGGCGAGCTTGCGCACCTCGTCGGCGACGACGGCGAAGCCGCGGCCGTACTCGCCGGCGCGCGCCGCCTCGATGGTGGCGTTCAGCGCGAGGAGGTTCGTCTGCTGCGCGACGCTGGTGATCGCCTCGACGATCTTCGAGATCTCCTTCGTGCGCTCGCCGAAGGCGAAGACCTGCTCGCTCGCGACCTCGATGCGCGCGAAGACCTTCTTCACCTTCTCGCCGGCGAGGCGCGCCGCGTCGCCGCCGCTCGCCGCGACGGACGACGTCTCGGCGGAGGCGCTCGCCGCCTCCTCGGCGCTCCGCGCGGTGCGCTCGATGGACGCCGCGATGTCGCCGATCACCTTCGACGCGAGCTCGACGAGCGAGCTCTGCTCGCCCGCGCCGCGCGAGATCGCCTCCATCGAGTGCGCCACCTCGTCGGTCGAGCCGTTCACCTCCTCGGCGGACGCCTGCAGCTCGTTCGCGCTCTCGGCCACCGACTGGGCGGTGCGCTGGATGCGCGAGACGAGATCGCGCAGGTTCTCCTGCATCGTGCGGATCGAGAGGGTGAGGTCGTCGATCTCGTCGCGCACGTGCGCGCCCGTGTCGGCGGCCACGCTCTTCGAGAGGTCGCCGCGGCTGATCTCGAGGGCGCTCGCCTTGAGGCGGGCGAGGCGGTTCACGCGGGCGAGCAGGAGCGTGAGCACCCAGCCGATCGCGAGGGTGAGGCCGACGACGATCGCCGCGCCCGCGACGCGGTTCGCGACGCGCGCGTGCACCTCCGGGACCGCGAAGAGCAGCGCCGCGCCGACGACGAGGTAGGAGAAGAGGATCTTCACCTGCAGCGAAGCGCTGAGCCCGCTCGGGCCGGGTGAGGGCCGCGCCCCGCCGTCGAACGGCCGCCCGCGCAGCGCCACGAGGTGCGGCGCGGTGTCCGTCCAGCGCGCGCTCGGCCGCGTCGACGTCATCCGATCGTCCCGGGTGCTTCTCGCCAAGGGGTCCCCGCTCCGGTTCGCGGCGCGAGAGGCGCGCCAGCGCGGCGGATCCTACGGTACGGCGAGCCGTACGCAAAGCGGAGGAGCGCGATCACCCGAGGTGATCGTGGCCCGTCCTGCGTACACGGTACGTCGCTCCGCCGGGTAGGAGGACGCGCACCCCGCGCCCCCGCACGATCTCGCCGATCGGCGTGAGCGGCACACCCACACGCGCCGCCAGGGAGAGGGCGATGCGCACCTTTCGCGACGGGACGGCGACGAGCAGCTCGTAGTCTTCCCCACCTGCGAGCGCGGCCTCGAGCGGGGCGCGCAGGTGGGCGGCGGCGCGGCGGTAGGCGGGCGAGAGCGGGAGGTCGGCGGCGCGCACGACGGCGCCGGCGCCCGACGCGCGGCAGAGGTGGCCGAGATCCTGGACGAGGCCGTCGGACACGTCGAGCGCGGCGGAGGCGACGCCGCCGAGCGCCGCGCCGAGCGCGACCTGCGGCGATGGGCGGCGCTGGCGACGGACGAGGGCCGGCGCGGCGCCCGGGGCGAGGCCGCGCGCCGCGTCGCCGCGCGTCCCGGCTACGAGGCGGTGGTCGCCGGCCGACGCGCCGCCGCGGGTGAGCACGGCGCGCGGGCGCGCGGCGCCCACGACGGTGACGGTGAGTGACAGATCGCGCGCGCGCGTCACGTTGCCGCCCACGAGCGCGACGTCGAAGGCGCGGGCGCAGGCGGCGAGGCCCCGGCCGATGCCGGCGAGGCGGCGCGGGTCGGCGCCGCGCGGCGTCGCGAGCGCGCAGAGCGCCCAGAGCGGGCGGGCGCCCATCGCGGCGAGGTCGGAGAGGTTCACCGCGAGCGCCTTCCAGCCCACGTCCCCCGGCCGGAAGCGGGCGTCGAAGTGCACGCCCTCGACGACGGCGTCCACGGTCGCGGCGAGCACCTCGCCCCGCGGCGGCGCGAGGAGCGCCGCGTCGTCGCCGATGCCGAGCACGACGCCCTCGCCGCCGCGCGGCGCGCCGCGGGTGAAGAGGTCGATGAGCTCGAACTCGGTCACGGCGGCACGGTCCGCTCGCCCT
>JBJMQK010000091.1:0-6277 GCA_045802735.1 Anaeromyxobacteraceae bacterium
GGTGATCGACGGGTCGCCGAGCGCCGTGCCCACGAGCGCCGGATCCGCGCCCTCCTGCGCGCGGATCACGAGCCGGCCCGTGGCGTCGGGGAGCGCCAGCGCCGCCACCGGGGCGTCCACCATCCGCGCCAGGTTCCGGACGCCCGCGTCGAGGACGCGGTCGAGCTCGAGCGTCTCGACGAGCGCCCGGCTCACCTCGAGGAGCAGCCCCAGCTCCTCGGCGCGCCGGCGCGTCTCGCCGTACAGCGCCGCGTTCTCGAGCCCCACCGCGGCCTCGCTCGCGAGCGCGTGCGCGAGCGCGATCTCGGCGTCGCTGTAGCGGCGCGACGGGACGTCCCCCACCGCGACGAGGCCGCGCCGCGCGCCGCGCGAGGTGAGCGGGATGAGGAGGTACGAGAGCGCGGGCGGACCGGAGGGGCCGCCGCCACCATCGAGCAGCTCGACCCCCCACGCCGGCTCCTGCGTCTCGAGCGCGCGCCGCGCGAGCGCGCTCCGGGCGAGCGGCAGCGCCAGCTCCTCCGGGGGGACCGGCGTGCCGAAGCCCGCGACGCCGAGCAGCCGCTCGCCGGCGGCGTCGAGCTCGAGCACCACCGCCGCGCGGGCCGAGAGGGCGCGGGCGATCTCCCTGCTCGCGGCGGCGAGGAGCCCGGCCGCGTCCCCCGGCGTCGTGCCGAACACCTTGAGGGCGAGGGCGTTCACCGCCTCGAGGTCGGACACGCGGCGGCGCGTATCGGCGAAGAGGCGTGCGTTCTCGAGCGCGACGCCGAGCTGCACGCCGAGCGCCGAGAGGAGCGCCCCGTCGGCCTCGCTGAACGGCTCGTCGCACGAGCGGGCGAGGACGAACGCGCCGAGCGCGCGGTCCTTCGCGAGGAGCGGGACCGCCGCGGCGCAGCGGTCCGCCTCGGCGCTGGCGGTGAGGCTCGGGTGCTCGCCGCCGTCGCGCTGCTCCGTCGTCCGCAGCGTCTTCCCGCGCGCGAAGGCCTGCCCCACGAGCCCCTCGCCCGGCGCGAGGCGCGCCGCCCGCGCCGCGGCGTCCGGGGGCACCCCGAGCGCCGCGACCTGCAAGAGCTCGCCGCCCTCCCAGGCGTACGCCGCGGCGGCCTCGGCGCGAAACGTCGCGGCGATCGGGCGGAGCGCGTTCGCGAGCAGGACCGCGGGGTCGAGCGTCGTGGTCGCGACCGAGATGTCGTTGAGGAGCGTCAGCTCGGCGACGCGCCCGCGCAGGTCGCCGACCAGGCGGTGCGTCTCGAGCGCGGCGGCGAAGTGAACGCCCATCGCCTGGAGCAGCTCCGTCCCGCAGTCGGCGGCCTCGCGGTGGTCGCGAAAGCCGACCGAGAGCACGCCGACGATGGCGGAGCGGAAGCGCAGCGGCACGCCGGCGACCGTCGCGAGGCCGACCGCGCGCAGGCCGCGCCCGTCGGGCGCGTCCTCGGCATGGCGGACGCGGACGATGCCGTCGATGGCGATCGCGCCGAGCGGCGTCTCGTCGAGCGGGACGCGCGCCATGCGGGCGCGGACGGCGTCGTCGGGGCCGTGAACGTGGAGGAGCCGCGCCTCGCGCCGGTCGCGGTCCGCCGAGAAGACGACCGCGCTCGCGGCCCCGACGGCGTTCGCCACCTCCGCCATGTTCTCGGCGAGGAAGGCGTCGAGATCGGGCGCGGTCGCGGCGCTCCGGGCCACGCGGTTCAGCGCGGCGAGCTCGCGGTTCCGGCGCGACAGCGCCTCGATGGAGCGCGCGGCGTCGAGCGCCGCCGAGACCTGCGCCGCCACGAGCCGGAACGTCGGCAGGTCCTCGCGCCGCAGCCACTCGCCGATGATGACGAGGATCGCCGCGCCGGCGCCGTCGACGTCGACGCGGACGCCCGCCGCCGCGGGCGCGCCGAGCTCCGGGCCGGGCCCCGGGCCGTCGGTGCGGAGGAGGCTCCGGCCCTCCTCCACCCAGTCGTCGGTGAAGGCGGCCCCCGCGGACCAGACCTCGTCGCTGAACGGCGTCCGCGCGACGCGAAGGCCGACCAGCGGCCCGCCGATCCTCGCCTCGGCCAAGGCGCGCCGCGGGGCGTCGAGGACGGCCGCCGTGACCTCGAGCCCGTCGCCGGCGGGACGGAGCGTGAGGGTCTCGAGCCCGGCGCGGGAGAGCGCGTCGTGCGCGGCGCGCCACACCTCCTCTGGACGCGCGGCCCGCTGCACCGAGGCCCCGAGCCGGGCGAGGTCGGCGAGGCGCGCCCGGCGCTCGGCCTGCTCGGTCACGTCCACGATCTGCGCCACGAGGTCGGCGCCGCGGGGAGCGACGTGCACCTGGACCGTGCGTTCGCGCCCGCCCACGACGACGCGCGTCTCGTACACCTCCGGCGCCGCCTCGCCGCGCGAGCGCCGGGCGTTGCGCTCGACCACCGCCTGCGCGTCTCCCGGCGCGAGGAACGCGGCGATCGGCTGGCCGACGATCCGCTCCCGCGGCAGCCCGACGAGCGCGACGACCGCCGCGTTGGCCTCGCGGATGACGCCCTCGCGCACCACGATCGTGGGGATCGGGGCGAGCTCGTCCGGCGGCGGCCCGGTCACGCCTTCCCGTCTCCGCGCAGCACCCGCTTCTCGCCGACGCGCAGCGTGACGCGCTCGCGGTCGAAGTACTCGGCGAGCGGGATGACGTGCTTGCGCGTCGCGCCGACGAGCTCCTTGAACTCCTGCGTCGAGATCTCGCGCCGCGCGCGCAGGTGCGCGACGAGCCTCTCGCGCAGGCCGTGGACGGCGTCCGCGGCGAAGTACAGCTCCGACGAGACGCGGACCGCCTTCCCCTCGGCGACGAGGAGCTTCAGCACCGCCGCGACGGACTCCGGCGTCGCCCGCACCGCGTCGGGCAGCTCCGCGACCCAGGCCGGCGTGAGCCCGCCCTTCGCCAGCGCGGCGAGCACGTCGGCCTTGAGCGCGCCGCTCTCGACGCCGCTCCCGGCGTGGTGCGAGGGCGCGCGCACCTGGTCGCCCTCGACGACGAGCTGCTTCTTCTCGGCGAGCCCGGCGAGGAGGCGCGCGAAGAGGCGCGGGTCGACGACGCGCGGCAGGCGCCCGCGCAGCTCCTCGCGCGAGACGCCGGCGGCGAGCGGCTTCGCGGCGTGGAACGCGAGGGCGGCGGAGACGAGGCGCTCCGACAGCGCGCGCGCGATCTCGCCCGCCACGAAGCCCCGGCGCTCGCGGTCGAAGAGCAGCGCGCCGCCGCGGGCGCCGAGCCGCTCGAGCGACGCCGCGACGGCCTTGGACGAGAGCGCCGTCCGCCCCGACAGCGCGTCGGCGCCGAGGCCGGCCGGGCCGGCGATGGCGAGCACGGCCCCCACGCGCGCGTCGGCGTCCCCGCGGGCGAGCGTCTCGAGCTGCGCCGTCTCGGCGGGCCGCCCGCGCTTGCGGCGCCGCGCCGACACCGCGAGGACCCGCCCGCCCGCCACCGTCTTGCCGCGCCCCTCGAGCACGGCGAAGCCGCGCAGGATGAAGTGCTGCCCGGGGAGCGCGGCGACGGGCGCCCCGAGGCGGAGCTGCGCGAGCGCGGTCGCCCCCGGGGCGAGCTCCCCGCGGTCGAGGAGCGACAGCTCCGCCGCGACCTGCGCCGTCCCGACGTGGAGCAGGAGGCGCGCGCGGTGGCGCAGCGGCTTCGGCGAGGCGGCGAGGAGCGACAGCTCCACGTCGAGCGTCCCGCTCGGCGAGACGACGCCGGCGTGCGCGAGGGCCTGGCCGCGCGAGACCGCCGGCGCGTCGACGCCGGGCAGGTTCACCGCGGTGCGCTGCCCGGCGAGCGCGCGCGGGGTGGCGCGGCCGTGGACCTGCACCGAGCGGACGCGCAGCGGGCCCTGGCCGTGGTGCGGCGGCACGAGGTCGACGTGCTCCTCCTCGGCGATCGCGCCGGAGAGGAGGGTCCCGGTCACGACCGTGCCGAAGCCCTTCAGCGAGAAGGCGCGGTCGATGGGGAGGAAGAGCGGGCCGTCGGCGGGGCGCTCCGGGACGTCCTTCGCGAGGCGTGCCACGGCGGCGACGAGCGCGGGGAGGCCCTCGCCCGTGCGCGCCGACACCGGGACGAACGGCGCGTCCTCGAGGAAGGTGCCCTTCACCGCGGCGCGGACGTCGGCCTCGAGGAGCGGCAGCCAGTCCGCGCCGAGCTCGGGCAGGAGGTCCGACTTCGTGATCGCGACGACGCCGCGCGACACGCCGAGCAGGCGGCAGATGTCGAGGTGCTCGCGCGTCTGCGGCATGACGCCCTCGTCCGCGGCGACGACGAGCACGACGAGGTCGATCCCGCCCGCGCCGGCGGCCATCGCGCGCACGAAGCGCTCGTGGCCCGGGACGTCGACGACGCCCGCCACCGTGCCGTCCGGCAGCGCGAGGTGCGCGAACCCCAGCTCGATGGTGATGCCGCGCCGCTTCTCCTCGGCGAGGCGGTCGGTGTCGACGCCGGTGAGCGCCTTCACGAGCGCGGTCTTGCCGTGGTCGATGTGCCCGGCGGTCCCGATGACGATCCGCTTCATGGGCCGCCCAGGCGCATCCCGTTCACACGCCCTGCTCGCCGGGGTCGTCGGTGCCGGTCGCGCCTCCCTGGTCGAGCTGGTAGTCCCAGCCGAAGACGACGAGCTCGCTCGTCTCCAGCGCGTGGAAGTCGGGGCGGGAGCGGTCGGGGCGGGCGACGAGGGCGGCGGTGCGGACCTCGCTCGCGCCGGCCTTGCGCGCCGCGGCCGACGCCGCGGCGAGGGTCTTCCCGCTCATGATGACGTCGTCCACGACGAGCACCGCCTTGCCGCGGAGGTCCGGGAGCGGCTCCGCCACGGGCTTGTTGCGCTCGTCCTTGGGCACGCGCAGCGGCTGGAACTCGGCGCGGAGCGCCGTCGCGAGCGCGCCGCCGATGAAGACGCCGCCGTTCGCGACGCCCACCACGACGTCCGGGCGGTACGCCTGCGCGATGCGGTCGCCGAGCTCCTTCGCGAGCGCGCCGAACTCGGCCCACCCGACCTCGCGCACCTCCTTCGCCGGCTCGGCGCGCTGCGGCGGGATGTGGAGCCGCTTCAGCGCGTGAGCGTCGGCCACGCCCTCGCCGAGCGGCTGCTCGGCGCGCCGGCGCGGCTTGCGCGCGCGCTTCGGCGCGGCGGCCGCGGCGCCGCGCGGCGACGGCTTCGCCCTGGCGTTCACCTTCGGTGAGGCGGTCACCTTCGCCCTGGCGTTGACCTTGGGTGAGGCGGTCGCCTTCGCCTTGGCGTTCACCTTCGCGGCGGCGCGGCCCTTCGGCGGCGCGCGTCGCGCGCTCGCTGCGCGGGGGGTCTTGCGGGGGGTCGGGATGGCGGCCTCCGGACGTTCGAGCGAGGAGCGAGGACTTCTAACACGGGCCCGGCGCGGTCTCACGCGCTCTCGGCGAGGCGGCGCGCGATGTCCTCGAGCTCCTCCGGGCCGACGACGTAGCGCTGGCGGCAGAACTCGCAGGTGATGACGGCCTCGCGCTCCTTCGCCAGCACGTCGAGGACGCCCTCGCGCCCGAGCGCCGAGACCGCCACGCGCGCCCGCTCGTGGCTGCAGCCGCAGCGGTAGGCGACCTCGGTGTCGGCCAGCAGGTCGAACGGCGCGCCGGCCGCCGCGGCGAGGACGCCCTGCGGGTTCGCGCCCGCCGCGAGCGCCTCGGCGAGCGCGCCCGCCGAGAGCCGCCGCCGCGCCGCCTCGACCGCGCCCTCGTCGCCGTCCGGCAAGCGCTGGAGCAGGACGCCCGCCACCTCGCCGAGCCGCTCGTCGGCGCGCGGGAACACGCGCAGGTCGAGCGCCGTCAGGACCTGCTCGCTGTCGGAGAAGTAGCGACCGAGGTCCTGGGAGAGGTCCATGGCGCGCAGCTCGACCTGGCCGCGGTAGAACTGCCCGCCGCCGAGGTCGCGCAGCACCGAGATGAACCCCTTGCCCCCGAGCGCGGCGCGCGCGCCGGCGTCGGCGTCGCCGGGGAAGTTCACCTCGGCGTTGCGGATGTAGCCGCGCACGTTGCCGTCCTGGTCGGCGTCGGCGAAGAGCCCGCGCACCGGGCCGTCGCACTCGATCTGGAGGTTGATGCGCGAGCGCTCCTTCTGGAGCGCCGCGACGAGGAGCGCGCCGGCCATCGCCTCGGCGAAGAGGTGCGCGGCCGTGGGGTAGAGGCCGTGGAGCATGCGGGCGATCCGCGCCGTGTCCGTCGTGCGCACGAACATCGCGCGCACGCCCAGCGCGGGCAGGAGCCCCCTCACGAGGTGGTCGGCCATGGTCGGTTCTGCTAACCGGGGCCGGCGCTCGAGAC
>JBJMQK010000414.1:0-8663 GCA_045802735.1 Anaeromyxobacteraceae bacterium
GCATAGAAGGGCCCCAGTTCTCGACGCGCGCCGAGAGCCACTTGTACCGGTCGTGGGGTGTCTCGGTCATCGGGATGACGGCGATGCCCGAGGCGAAGCTCGCCCGCGAGGCTGAGATCTGCTACGCGCTCGTCGCGCTGCCGACGGATTACGACTGCTGGCGGCCGCACCCCGCGCATGTGGATCAGGCGAAGGTCATCGAGGAGATCCTCTCGAACGTGAAGGCGGCCACGCAGAACGCGCTCGAGCTCATCCGCCGCGCGGTCCCGGCGGTCGTCGCGGCAGCCGAGAAGCCGTGCGCGTGCCAGTCGGCGCTGGCGCTCGGCATCTGGTCGGATCGCTCGCGCATCTCGCCCGAGGTGCGCGAGCGCCTGCGGCCATTGCTCGGCAAGTACCTCGGCTAGCGCCCGACCGCGGGAGGCCAGGCTCAGGACAGCGGAGCCGCCGCGTCGCCGCCGTCCGCGGCGCGACCGCCGGATCGGGCGTCGCCCTCCCGCTCCTCCAGCAGCTCGCGGACGCGCCGGAGATCCGCGACGAGCCCGGCGAGCTCCGCGTGCCGCGAGGCCTCGTCGCGCGCCCGCAGGATGGACGAGGGGTGCACGGTCGCGACGACGAGCGGCGCGAGGTCCGTCGACCGCGGCTGACCGCGCTCGCGCGTCACCTTGAACCCCTTGCCGAGGAGCGCCTGCGCCGCCGTCGCGCCCAGGCAGACCACCGCCGCCGGGCGCAGCACCCGCAGCTCCGCCTCGAGCCAGGGACGGCAAGCCTGGATCTCGCCCGCGTTCGGCTTCTGGTGGATGCGCTTCTTCCCACGCGCCTCCCACTTAAAGTGCTTCACGGTGTTCGTGAGGTAGATCCGCGCTCGATCGAGCCCCGCCTCGGCGATGGCGCGCTCGAGCAGACGGCCGGCCGGCCCGACGAACGGGCGTCCTGCCTCGTCCTCGCGGTCCCCGGGCTGCTCGCCGACGAGCACGACGTCGGCGCCGCGCAGCCCCTCGCCGAACACCGTCTGCGTCCCCCGCTCCCAGAGCGGGCACGCCCGGCAGCCGGCCGCCGCCTCGCGCAGCGCTCGCAGCGTGGGGCGCGGCGGAACGAGCGGCGCCGCGGTTCCGGCGGCAGGGTCGGGCGATCGGGCCACGAGGCGAAGATGGGCACCGCGCGTGCGGGTGCCAGCGTCAGGGCGGCGGGGCATGCTAGCGGCGGAGGAATCGCACGACGTGACCCACGGGATGATGGCGCCGGCGCGCGGGCGCGCTCCGGGCTCGCGCACCGGCTCGGCCGACCTTCCGCTCCACGGCGGGACGGTCCCGCCGTGGCTCCGCGAGCGGATGGCGCGCCTCGGGCGCGTCCTCGTCGAGGCGATCGTCCTCGAGTACGGCCGCGACGAGCTGCTGCGGCGCCTCGCGCACCCGTTCTGGTTCCAGTCGCTCGGGTGCCTCATGGGCATGGACTGGCACTCCTCCGGCATCACGACGAGCGTGCTCGGGGCGCTGAAGCGCGGCCTCGCGCCCGTCGAGCGGGAGCTGGGGATCCACGTCTGCGGCGGGCGCGGGCGGCATTCCCGGAAGACGCCCGACGAGCTCCGCGCCGTCGGTGAGCGCACGGGCCTCGACGGCGCGCGCCTCGCCGACGCGAGCCGCCTCGTGGGCAAGGTGGACTCCGCCGCGGTGCCGGACGGCTACGACCTCTACCTCCACGCGTTCGTGGTCGCCGACGACGGTGCCTGGGCCGTCGTCCAGCAGGGGATGTCCCCGGCGACGCGCCGCGCGCGGCGGTATCACTGGCTCTCCGAGGGGCTCCGGAGCTTCGTCGAGGCGCCCCACGCGGCGATCGAGGGGGCCCCGCTCGCGCAGATCGTGAACCTCACCGACGCGCGCGCCGCCCCGGCGCGGGCGGCGCAGCTCGCCTTCGTCGCCGACGGTCCGGACCGCACCGTCGCCGCGCTCGCACGGCTCCGCAGCGCGGACGCGTCACCCCACCTCGCGATGCCAGGTCGCCACGACGTGCGCCCGACGGACCTGCTCCTGCGGCGGCTCCACGGCACGCTCGCGGCCGCCGCCGAGCGCGGCCCCAGGGACTTCGCCGAGCTGCTCCTCGTCCCCGGCCTCGGGGCGCGGACGGTCCTCGCGCTGGCGCTCGCGGCGGAGGTCATCCACGGCGCGCCCTGCCGCTTCAGCGATCCGGCGCGCTTCTCGCTCGCACACGGGGGGAAGGACCGGCACCCTTTTCCGGTGCCGCTCCGCGTCTACGACCGGACGCTCTCGGTGCTCCGCCAGGCGGTCGATCGAGCGAAGCTCGGCGACGGCGACCGCCTGGCCGCGGTGCGCGGCCTCGACGCGGAGGCGCGGCGCCTGGAGGCGGCCGCCGTGGGCGGGCCGACCGTCGAGGAGTTCCTCGAGCGGGAGCGGGCGGCGAGCGCCGGGTACGGCGGGATGAGCGTGTTCGGGCCGGCGCGGGGATCCATTCGCGCTCGGGTTGAACGGGGAGGGATATCCGTTCGCGCTGAGCTTAGGCCGGCGCAGCCGGCCGGAGTCGAAGCGCCGCCGAGCGCGCCCGCCCAGCTCTCACTCCCCCTGCGCTGATCCCTTCGCCGCGAGCGCGACACCGACGAGCTCCCGCACGTTTTGCGGGCAGTCGAGCCCCTCCGCGGACGCGACCCAGCGCGCCTCGCTCCACTCGTCGCACGCGGCGAGCGCGCGCGATGCCACGTCGGCGACGAAGGCGAAGTTCATGTGGAGCCCCTTCGAGCCGGCGGGGTGCTCCTCATACCCGATGAGCCCGGGCGGCGTGCCGTCGACCCCGAGGCCCGCCGGGAACGCGCCCGCGAGCCCCGTCTCCTCACGCAGCTCGCGCCGCGCCGCCTCGAGCGGCGTCTCGCCCGGCTCGATCTCGCCGCCCACCGGGAGCCAGGTCCCGAGGCGGCGGTGGCGGACGAGGAGCACCTCGCCGCCGTTCCGGCAGAAGATCGCGACCGAGAAGGCGCGGCGCGATCGGCCGGGCGCGCTCACGCGAGGAGGTCCCGCACGCCGGCGATGACGAGGTACACCGTGAGCGCGATCATGATGATCGTCGTCGCCCAGGCCACGGTGTTGAAGAAGCGCCCGTTCCGCCACGCCCCCATGAGCTTCTCCTTGTTGATGAGGACGAGCATGAACACGAGGATGAACGGCAGGAGCACGCCGTTCACGATCTGCGACACGAGCATGATCCGGACGAGCGGCAGCCCCGGCACGAGCACCACCAGCGCGCCGATCGCGAGGATGGACGAGTAGAGCCAGTAGAACTGCTTCGCCTCGCCGTACTTGCGGTCCACGCCCGACTCCCAGCCGAACGACTCGCAGACGTAGTAGGCGGTGGAGAGCGGCAGGATCGCCGCCGCGAAGAAGGAGGCGTTGAAGAGGCCGAACGAGAAGAGCCACGTCGCGTACTTTCCGGCGAGCGGCGCGAGCGCCTGCGCGGCCTGGTCCGCGGTCTCGACGCGCACGCCGGCCTGGTGCAGCGTCGCGGCGCAGGCGACCACGATCGCGAACGCCACGATGTCCGTGACGAAGCACCCCGCGATGACGTCCAGGCGCGACAGGCGGTACTGCTCGATCTTGATCCCCTTCTCCACCACCGCGGACTGGAGATAGAACTGCATCCAGGGCGCGATCGTCGTCCCGACCATCGCGACCACCATCTCGATGTACCCGCGGTCGAGCTGGATCCGCGGGATGAACGTGGCGCGCGCGACGTCGCCCCAGTCCGGGTGGGTGAAGAAGAGGCTCACCGGATAGGCGAGGTAGAAGGCGCTCGCGACGAGGAAGAACTTCTCCACGCTCCCGTACGTCCCCTTCAGCACCAGGAGCCACACCGCCGCCGCGGCGAGCGGCACCGACACGACGATCGGGACGCCGAAGATCTGGAGGCTCGCCGCGACGCCGGCGAACTCGGCGATGACGTTCCCGAGGTTCGCCACGATGAGCGCGACGGAGATCCAGAAGGTGACCTTCACCCCGAAGTTCTCGCGGATCAGGTCGGCGAGGCCCTTGCCGGTGACGACGCCCATCCGCGCGCACATCTCCTGGACGACGACCAGCGCGAGCGTGATCGGGACGAGGGTCCAGAGGAGGCCGTTGCCGTACGTGGATCCGGCGAGCGAGTAGGTGGTGATCCCGCCCGCGTCGTTGTCGACGCTCGCGGTGATGAGGCCGGGCCCGAAGACGGCGAAGAAGAGCGCGGCGCTGCGCCAGATCGACCGGCGAGGCGGCTGCGCCTCGACGGCGGGCGTCTCAGCGCGCATCCAGCACCTCGGCGAGGATGTCGTCGACGGTGACCATCCCGAGGAGCACGCCGGCCGGATCGACCACCGGGACCGAGACGAGGTTGTACTTCGAGGCCGCCTGCGCCACGTCGCGGACGCTCGTCGCCGGCTCGACCGCCGCCGGCGGGTCGCGGGCGATGCGGTCGAGGGTCGTCGCGGGCGCGGCGATCACGAGGTCCCTCAGCGTGCAGACGCCCTTCAGGACGCCCGCCTCGTCCACGATGAACACGTCGTAGATGAGGGGGAGGTCGTCGGCGCGCCGCCGCACCTCGGCGAGCGCCTCCGCCACCGTGTTCTCCGGGTAGAGCTGCAGCCGGTCGGGCGTCATGAGGCCGCCGGCCGAGTGGTTCGCGTACTCGAGGAGCTGCTGCACCTCGCGCGCCTCGGGGCGCTCCATCGCGTCGAGGAGCTCCTGGCGCGCCTCCTGCGGCAGCTCGGACAGGACGTCCGCGGCCTCGTCCGGCTGCATCTCCTCGAGGATGTCCGCGGCCTTCTCCGGCGGGACCCCCTCGAGCAGCTGCGCCGTGAGCTCGGGCGACGCCTCCTCGAGCGCGTCGGCGGCGGTCTCGACGTCGAGCCGCTGCAGGAGCCGCGTGCGCTGATCGCGGTCCAGCTCCTCCATGATCTCGGCGAGGTCGGCGGGGTGGAGCTGCGCGAGCGCCTGCTGCGCCACCTCGAGCCGCACCTTCCCCGGGGCGCGATCGAGCGGCTGGACGAGCTTCCAGGAGAGCAGGTGATCCGAGCCGAGGTACTGCGGCCGGACGGCGCCGAAGGCGCGATCGACGAGCCGCTCCCACCCCATCCGCCGCACCAGGCCGCGGAAGCCCACGTCCACGTGCGCGATGCGGAGCTGACCCTTCACGTCGAGGAAGTGCAGGTCGTTCACGCGGACGAGCTTCGCGTCCTCGACGTCCACGATCTGCCGGTCCAGGAGCTCCTCGGCGAGCCGGATCCGGTCGGGCGGTGGCAGCGCCGGGAGCGCCTCGAGCGTCGCGCCCGTCCTGAGCCGGAGCGCGCCCGGGCTCATCGCCTCGACCGCCGTCCACGGCGCCTGCAGCGCGGGCCCGCGGCCGGCGCGGACGACGACCGCCTCGATGGGCGGATAGGGCTCGCCCGTCGCCGCGACGAGGTCCGAGATGCGCCCGACGCGACGCCCGCCGGCATCGAGGACCGGCAGGCCGAGCAGGCTCGAGAAGAAGAGAAAGCGCGGATCGTTCGGGTTCGCGGAGGCGGAGGTCGTCTGCGGCATCGTCGTCCCGGGGTGAAGATTCGCGGCTGCGCGGCGACCTTCGGCCTCATTACGCCGCGACCTCCACCTTGTCAACGACGCTGCGGCGACGCCGCGCACGCCTTATCGGTGCGACCCATGACCGGCCTCCACGACGTCCGCGCCCGGACCCTCGCCGCGCGCGCGGCGCTCGGTCTGCGCCGGCGCCTGCTCGCCCTCGCCGACGCCGTGGTCCCTCCGCAGCTCGCGCTCTTCGAGCGCGGGATGGGGGTCGCCCAGACTCAGCTCCTCCGCGCCGCCGTGCGGCTCGGCGTCGCCGACCGGCTGAAGGAGGGTCCCCGGAGCGCAGGTGACCTGGCGCGGGCCTGCGGCGTCTCCGAGGACGCGCTCTTCCGCGCGCTGCGCGCGCTCGCGGCGCTGGGCGTCTTCGAGCTCGGCGCCGACGGGCGGTTCGCCAACAACCGGCTCTCGCTCGCGCTGTGCGCCGACGCGCTCGGCAGCGTCGCGGACTTCCTCGTCTACCTCGGCTCGCGCGCGAACGCCCTGGCCTGGGGCGACCTCGAGCGCACGCTCGCCGACGGCGCGAGCGCGTTCGAGCGGGTTCACGGTGAGAGCGTCTGGGCCTGGGTCCGGCGCCACCCCGAGGAGGAGCGCGCCTTCGCCGCCGCGATGGTCCACATCACCGAGCTCGACGCCCCCGAGATCGCGGCCGGGTACCCGTTCGGTGAGCTGCGGCGCGTGTGCGACGTCGCCGGAGGCCACGGGACGCTGCTCGCGGAGGTGCTGCGCCGGCACCGCGAGCTCGAGGGCGTGCTGCTCGACGCGCCGCAGGTCGTGGCGGAGGCGCCGGGTTTCCTCGCCGCGCGCGGCGTCGCGGGCCGCACGAGGTGCGTCGGGGGGGACTTCTTCGAGGAGGTGCCGGCCGACTGCGACGCCTACCTCCTGAAGGACGTCCTCCACGACTGGGACGACGAGGCGTGCCTGCGCATCCTGCGCACCTGCCGCCGCGCCGCGCGCACGGGCGCCCGCGTCGTCGTGGCGGAGCTCTTGCTCGAGCGCCTCGACGCGAGCTCGCCCGCCGCCGTCTCCGACGTCCACATGATGGTCGTGTGCCACGGCGGGCGGCAGCGCAGCGCCGCGGAGCACCAGGCGCTGCTCGCGGCCGCTGGCTTCCGGGCCGGACGCGTGCTGCACCTGCGCGCGCCGCTCGGGCTCGTCGAGGGGATCGCGGCCTGATCGGAGGAGCTGAACACGCGAGCGGAGCGAGCGCGCCGGGGCGCCAGCGCGGGCGCGGCGGACGCCGCGCGCGCTGGCGCACGGGAACCGGCGAGCCGGGTGGGGCCCCGACGAGCTTGGCTCGCCGGGGCGGGGCGCAGCCCCGCGCGAAAGTACCGCGTTGCGCCGGGCGCGGCCCCGGGTAGAGGAGGGGACATGGCCGACCCGCCGCGCCACGACTTCGAGGCGATGTACCAGGGCACCGCGCCGTGGGAAGTGGGCGTGCCGCAGCCGGAGGTGGTCCGGCTCGCGGAGGAGGGCGCGTTCCGGGGGAGCGTCCTCGACGTGGGGTGCGGCACCGGCGAGAACGCGCTCTTCCTCGCCGCGCGGGGGCTCGCGGTCCGCGGCGTCGACGGGTCGCCGACGGCGATCGCGCGCGGCCGGGAGAAGGCAGCGGCGCGCGGCCTCTCCGTCCGCTTCGAGGTCGCGGACGCCCTCGACCTCGGCGCGCTGCGCGAGCGCTTCGAGACGGTGCTCGACTCGGGGCTGCTCCACGTCTTCGACGACGACGAGCGCAAGCGCTACGCCGCCGCGCTCGGCGAGGCGGTCGGCTCCGGGGGGCAGCTCCACGTCCTCGCGTTCAGCGAGGAGGAGCAGGGCCCCGGGCCGCGGCGGCTCTCGGAATGGGATTTCCGCGCGACGTTCCGGGGCCTCTTCGTCCTGACGCGCATCCGTCCGGGCCTCTTCCTGAGCAACCTTCACCCGGGCGGCGCGAAGGCGTGGGTCGCGACGCTCACCCGGCTGTGAGGGCGGCGGGCGCCGCGCGTGCCGCTCAGATCGGCGATGGAGGTGGTCATGGCGGCTACGGCGGTGAAGGGTCGCGCGCTCGTCACCGGCGCCTCCGGCGGCATCGGGCTCGAGCTCGCGAGGGAGCTCGCGCGCCACGGCCACCCGCTCGTCCTCTCGGCCCGGAGCGCCGACAAGCTCGACGCGCTCGCCGCCGAGCTCTCGGCGCAGCACGGCGTCAAGGCCGTGGCGATCCCGGCGGACCTGCGCGAGCCCGGCGGCGCCGAGCGCCTCGCGGGAGCGCTGCGCGAGAAGGACCTCGACGTCGACGTGCTCGTGAACAACGCCGGCGTCGGGATGCACGGCCCGTTCTTCGCGGCCGATCCCGCGGCGCAGGTCGGGCTGCTGCAGCTCAACATCGTCTCGCTCACCGCCCTCACCCGCCTCCTCCTCCCGGGCATGGTCGCGCGGCGCGCCGGGCGCGTCCTGAACCTCGCCTCCACCGCCGCGTTCGTGCCCGGCCCCTTCATGGCGACTTACTACGCGAGCAAGGCGTACGTGCTCTCCCTCTCGGTCGCGCTCGCGAACGAGCTCGCCGGGAGCGGTGTCACCGTCACCGCGCTCTGCCCGGGCGCGACGCGGACGGGCTTCGACGCCGCCGCCGGCGTGACGCGGACGAAGCTCTTCAAGCGGGGCGTCATGGACGCGGCCACCGTCGCGCGCGCCGGCTACGAGGGGATGATGGCGGGCAAGGTCATCGTGGTCCCCGGCGTCCGGAACCGCCTCCTCGCCGGCTCGTCGGGGCTCGCGCCGCGCACGTTCACGGCGCGCATCGCGCGCGCGCTGCACGACCCATCCGACATGGGGTGACGCGATGGCGACGATCCTGTTCACCGGGTTCCCCGGCTTCCTCGGCTCGGAGCTCGTCCCGCGCGTCCTCGCGCGCTCCGCGGGCGATCGCGCCGCCTGCCTCGTGCAGGCCAAGTTCGCCGCGCTCGCGAGGGCGCGCGCCGCCGAGCTCACCGCGCGCGACCCCTCGCTCACCGGCCGCATCGACCTCGTCGAGGGCGACATCACGACGAAGGGCCTCGCGCTCGCCGACGCCGCGGCGCTCGGCCGCGACGTGGCCGA
>JBJMQK010000120.1:0-4857 GCA_045802735.1 Anaeromyxobacteraceae bacterium
CGCCGACCCGACCGTCCCCTCGCCGTAATCCTTCACCGCGCGATCCAGCTCATCGAGCGCCCGACCCCAGTCCTTGCGGTCGCGCCACACCCGCGCGAGGGCGATGCGCGCGTCGGGGAACTTCTTCTCGGTCTCGATCGCCTTCTCGTACGCGGCGCGCGCCCTGTCCTGGTCGCCGTCGGCGCGATACGCGTCGCCGAGGAGCTTCTGGATGCGCGGGTTCCCGGCGCGCGCGTTCGCCTTCTCGAGCGCCGCCACGGCCTGCTTCGCGCCGCCGGGGCGCGCCATGAGCGCGTTCGCGAGATCCACGTAGAACGCCACCCGCGCCGGGTCGATCTCGGAGGCGCGCCCGAACGCCTCCGCGGCGCCGGCCGCGTCGCCGCCGCGCAGCTTGCGCTTCCCGACGAGGTCGTGGATGTCGGGGTTCGACGGGTCGAGCGCGAGCGCCTGCTGCTCCTCGCGATCGCCCTCGCCGCCCTTGCCCTGCGCGTGCAGCACGGAGCCGCGGAGGACGTGCGCGAGCGCCACCTGCCGCGGCGAGGCCGTCTGCCCCATCTCGAGGACCTTGTTGACGCGCCTCGCGGCCTCGTCCGGCCGGTCGGCGTCGAGGAGGAGCTGCGCCTTCCCGAGCAGCGACGGGACGTGGTCGGGCGCGAGGCGGGTGAGCGCGGTGTCGTAGAGCGCGTTCGCCTTCACCTCGAAGCCCTGGCCGCGGCGGCGCCACTGCTCGCCCAGCATCTGCGTGATGCGGACGTCGCCGGGCGCGGTGCGGTGCGCGACCTCGAGATCGTCGCGCGCGGCGTCGAGGTCGCCCGCCTGCATCTCGATGACGCCCGCCGTGCCGTGGAGGAGCGCGCTCGAACCCTCGGGGCCCTGCAGGAGCTTCCTCAGGCGGTCGATGGCGCCGCGCGCGTCGCCGGAGTGGAAGTCGACGTACGCCTGCGCCGCGAGGGCGTGCGAGTGCTCGCGGCCGAGCTTCGCCACCGCGTCGAGGTGCTTCTTCGCCTCGTCGCGCAGCCCCTCGCTCTCGCCGTGCTCGCCCCAGCGGATGGCGTCGATGTAGGCGAGGTACGCGTGACCGCCGAGCGCGTCGGGGTCGCGGTCGAGGATGCCCTCGCACAGCTTCGCCGCCTCCTTGTACGAGGCGTAGCTGTCCTTCTCGATGAGCTCGCGCGACTGCTTCAGCGCCCGGTCGATCTCGACGGCGCGCGCGCGCCGCATCGAGCCGATGATGGCCCAGCCCGCGAGGACGGCGACGAGGGCGAGCCCGAGGCCGACCGACGCGAGCACCGGCGCGCGCGAGCGGCGCCGCGGCGACGCCGTGCCGCCGCCGCCCTGCGGGAGACCGTACTCGCGGGTGGCGTAGCGCTCCGCCAGCTCCTCGGCGTAGTTCGCGTTGCGGGGGGCGGCGGGCGCGCGCTGCGGGGGCGGGGGCGGGGGCGGCGGAGGCGGAGGCGGGGCCGCGGAGGGGCGGAGGACGGGGGGCGCGCTGGAACCCGAGGACGCAGGAGCAGACGGGGTCGCGGCCGGGGCCGGAGTCGGGGCCCGGGTCGAGGTCGCGGTCGGGGTCGGGGTCGGGGGGACGATCGGAGTCGGGCCCGCGGCCGCGATCGGCGGGGGCGCGGGTGGCGGCGGTGGCGCCACCTTCGCCGCGACGCCCCACTTCCCCATCGCCTCGAGCGTCTCCGCGTCCTCCGGCGCCGCCGCGTGCGCGCGCCGCAGCGCCGCCTCGCCGGCGTCCTTCTCACCCAGCTCGAGCTGGAGGAGCCCGGCCATGCGGTTCGCGGCGACGTCGTCGGCGCGGACCGCGAGCGCACCCTGCAGCTCCTCGAGCGCCTTCCGCGTCTTGCCCTGCGCGGCGTAGACGCGGGCGAGGAGCACGCGCGGGGCGGGGTCGGTCGGGTGCGCCTTCACCCCCTTCTTGCAGACGACCATCGCCTCCATGAAGCGCTTCATCCCGAGATACGCCTCGGTGAGCGGCCGGTAGGCCTCCGACGACGGATCGGCGGCGAAGGCGTGCTCGAGGGAGGCGAGTTCCGCCGGGGAAGGAGGCTTGGCGGGGGCGGGCATGGAGGTGTCTCCGAATAGCAGGGCGCCTCGGGAGCGTCAAACGCTTTCCCCTCGTAATTCAATGCCCTACACGTCGCCGCATCGCGCCAAGGGGCCACCCGCGCGCGCTCGGCCTCGCACCGCGGGTGCGGAGGCGCCGGCCCGAGCGGCGCCCGCGAGGTCGTGCTTGACACCCGGACGCCCGAACCGTTATCTAGGCACCCCCTTCGCGGACCGGAGGGAAGGCATCACGGGGCTATAGCTCAGCTGGGAGAGCGCTAGAATCGCACTCTAGAGGTCATCGGTTCGATCCCGATTAGCTCCACCAAATCTTCAGCAGCGAATTCGGGCCCTTCAGAGTGATCTGCAAGGGCCCGAGCTTTTTTGCGATCGAACCTACGCCGGCCGTGACGGATCGTCGCTGGGGGTCACTTCGCTGGAAGCGACCCGCTCGAGCCCGCTCCCGCTGCGCCCCGTCGAGGCCTTGGGCCGGCGCTGGAACGCCGTAACCCTCCGCCCATGCCCCGCCACATCGCGAACGTCCTCGCCGCTCTCTGCGCCTGTGCCTCCCCCAGGTCGCACCCCGGCAGCTCACTCGAGGTGAAGGCGCTCGCCGGCACCACTCTCGTCGACGGCACGGGAGCGCCGCCGGTCCCCGACGCCATCGTGATCGTCCGCGGCAACCACATCGAGTGCGCGGGGACGCGCTCCGCCTGCCCCGTTCCGAGCGGTGCCGAGGTCTCCGACCTCCGCGGGACCTGGCTGACGCCCGGCCTCGTCGACGCTCACGTGCACTTCTCTCAGACCGGCTGGGCCGACGGCCGGCCCGACGCTCTCGACGCACGCGACCGACATCCCTACGACGACGTGGAGGCGGCGCTCCGCGCGCGCCCGGAGCGGTTCTTCCGCTCCTACCTCTGCTCGGGGGTCACGTCCGTCTTCGCCGTGGGTGGATTCCCCTGGACGTTCGATCTGCCAGAACGCGCGAAGCGCAACCCCCTCGCGCCAGGTGTCGTCGCCGCCGGCCCGCTCCTCTCCACGCTCGATCACTGGCTCAATCTCCCCGCCGAGCGACAGTTCATCTACCTCCGCGACGAGCAGTCGGCGCGGGAGGGCGTCCATTACCTCGCCGCGGAGCACGCCGGCGCGGTGAAGGTCTGGTTCATCGTGCACGAGGGGCGGCCGTTCGAGGAGATGGCGGCCGTCGTGCACGCGGCGGGCGACGAGGCGCGCAAGGCGGGGCTGCAGCTCATCGTGCACGCGACCGGTCTCCGCGAGGCGAAGGAGGCGCTCCGCGCCGGAGCGCGTCTCCTCGTCCACAGTGTCGGGGATGCGCCGGTCGACGACGAGTTCCTCTCCCTCGCCCGATCGAACAAGGCGCTCTATTGCCCGACGCTCACGGTCAGGGACGGCTACGTCCGGATGTTCCGGGGAGCGCTCGACGGGAAGCCGCCCGCAATCGACGATCCGGGCGGCTGCGTGGACGCCGAGACCCGCGCGCGCGTGGCGGAGACGGCGACCGTCGGCGCGGCGCACGTGGACCGCGATCGCTTCGAGTCGCGCGCACCGCGGTGGGCGGCCGAATCGCAGACGGCGAGGGAGAACCTGCCCCGCGTCCTCGCAGCGGGGATCCCGATCGTCATGGGGACGGACGCCGGGAATCCGCTGACCCTCCACGGGCCCTCCGTGTATGTGGAGATGGAGGCGATGCAGGCGGCGGGGCTCACCCCGATGCAGGTCATCGTGGCGTCCACCCGGAACGGCGCTGACGCGATGGGCCGGCGGGCGGACGTCGGCACGGTCGAGCGAGGCAAGGTCGCCGACCTGCTCGTGCTCGGCGCGGACCCCACGCGCGACGTGGCTGCGTTCCGATCGCTGCGCGCCATCGTGCGCGACGGGATCGTTCACCAGCAGGCGGAGCTGCGCGCCGCACCCTGAGTGCGCGCAGGTGGGGCTACAGGCGGCTGGCCCGGTCGTCGAGCAACGGGTCACCCGCGGCCTCGCTGCGCGGACGCGACGCTCACGCGCGCGCGCGCGGCCAGCGCAGCACGGCCGCCGCGAGGACTCCGGCGACGAGGCCCCAGAAGGCCGATCCCACGCCGAAGAGCGACGTGCCGGAGGCCGTCACCAGGAAGGTGACGAGCGCCGGCTCGCGCTCGGCGTCGTCGCGGAGGGCGCTGGCGAGGCCGCCGCCGATCGTGCCGAAGAGCGCGAGGCCCGCGATCGCCGCGACGAGCTCGCGCGGGAACGCGGCGAAGAGCGCGCCGACCGTCGCTCCGAACACGCCCACGACGAGGTAGAACACGCCCGCCGAGACGGCGGCGACGTAGCGCTTCGCCGGGTCGTCGTGCGCCTCGCGCCCGGTGCAGATCGCGGCGGTGATGGCGGCGAGGTTGAACGCGTAGCCGCCGAACGGGGCGAGGACGAGCGTCGCGGCGCCGGTCCAGCCCACGAGCGGCGACACCGGCGTCCGGTAGCCCGACGCGCGCAGCACCGCGATCCCGGGGATGTTCTGCGACGCCATCGTCACGACGAAGAGCGGCAGCGCGACGCCGACGAGCGCGCGCAGGGAGAGCCGCGGCGCCGTGAACACCGGGCGCGCGAGCGCGAGGTCCACGCCCTGGAGGTGCAGGAGCCCCTCGCCCCCCGCGACCGCGATCCCCACCGCGAGCGCCGCGATGACGGCGTAGCGCGGGGCGAGCCGCCGCGCGGCGAGGGAGGTGCCGAACATCAGCAGCACGAGCACCTTCTGCGTCTTCATGGAGACGAAGACGTCGAGCCCGACGCGCAGGAGGACGCCCGCGAGCA
>JBJMQK010000139.1:0-5575 GCA_045802735.1 Anaeromyxobacteraceae bacterium
GGGAGGAGGCGCCGCAGCGCGAGCTCCGTCTTCGCGTCCTCGATCTCGCCCCGCTCGCACGCCGCGATGGCGTCGGCGAGTGGACGCCAGCGCAGGTCGGCGCCCTCCTCCAGCGGGGAGCCGTCGCCGACCTCCGGCGCGGCCCAGACCGCGGGGCCCGCGCCGCGCGGGGCCTCGCCGTGGACGAGGTGGATCTTCTCGGACGCGATCCCGGGGAGCATGAAGAACGGCGCGCCGAGAAGCTCGAGCGACGCGGGCGCGACGGTGAGGCCCGCCTCCTCGCGCACCTCCTCGGCGCCGCGCTTCCGGATGGCGTCGAGCCCTACCTCGCCCGGCTCGAGGACGCCCGCCACCAGCTCCTCGACGAGCAGGTACTCGCCCTCCGGGAGGACGGTCCGGCGGCCGCGCCGGAAGTAGGCTGCCGGGCGGAGGTTGCGTCGCGTGAGGACCTCGACGCCAGCCGGGCCCCGCGCCCACAGGCACACCGCCACGGCGTCGAGCGTCGGCCGGTCGATGACGTCGATGGGGTAGACGGGCGAGGTCGTCCCGTCGGGGCGGCGATTCCGGGCGCGGTAACGCTTGAGGCGCAGGAAACCCTCGTCGCACCGCGACAGCGCGGTGCGCTCCTCGACGATCTCGATCGCGGTGACCGTCGGCATGCCCGAAGACGTAACCGGGGAGGCGCAACCTGGCGCCTCCCCGGGGGCGGGGTTTCGAGTGGTGGGAAGAGCGGTTCCCGTCAACCTTCCCGCGATGTCCGGGTTCCGCTCGCTCTGCCGATCCCTGGGGCCCCTCGGGATCTTTTCCGTCCTTACGCAAAAACTAAAAACCGGATCGGCGCCCCGCAACCCGGCTGCATCGGGCGCACTGCGTCATCAGCTTGATGACAAGCGACTTGCGGGAGAGAGACGACGATGAGCGACGAGAGGAACCGGCGCGAGCTGCAGACGCTCGCGATGCGACACGTGGAGGCGCTCGGGACGTGGGAGCAGGCGCTGCCGGCGATCGACGTGCTGGCGCTGCGCGACGTCATGGCGGAGGGGCGACGCGACCACCGGCGCGCCCTGCAGCACATCGCCCGCGCGCTCGCGGCGCTGGGCGAGGAGCCACCGACCGAGCCGGCGTTCCGCGGGCTGGTGATGCAGGGCCTGGCCGCCCTCCGCGCGCTCGCCGGGGCGACGAGCGCGCTGCGGGTGCTGCGCGACGACGCGTCGCTCACGCTGCGCGCCTACGCGGCCGCGCTGGCCGAGCCCTGGCCGGAGCCGCTCCTCGCGATGATCCGCGAGCACCACGAGGAGGCGAAGCGCCGGCTCGATCTGTTCGAGCAGGTCCTCGCCGACGAGCCGCAGTGGAAGGCGGGGCGCCTGCCCGCGTGAGCGCAGGCGCCCGGGTGCGCTAGGCGCGCGTCTTGTACTCGGGCAGCTCGTCGAACTGCAGGTAGCGGTACACCTGCGCCGCCCTCGGGGCGATCTTCGCCTCGTAGGCCGCGAAGTACTCCGCCGGCGTCGGCAGGCGGCCGAGGTTCGCGGCGACGGCGCCGAGCTCGGCGGAGCCGAGGAACACCTTGGCGCCGTTGCCCATGCGGTCGTCGAAGTTGCGGGTGGACGTCGAGAAGACGTTCACGCCGTCCGGAACGCGCGCCTGGTTCCCCATGCAGAGCGAGCAGCCCGCGATCTCGATGCGGGCGCCGATCTGCGTGTACGTGGAGAAGTAGGCCTCGTCCTTGAGCTGCTGCTGGTCCATGCGCGTGGGCGGGCAGATCCAGGTGCGCACGGCCGCGTTGAACTTCTGCCCCTTCCAGATCTCGCCGGCGGCGCGGAAGTGGCCGATGTTCGTCATGCACGAGCCGAGGAACACGTCGTCGATCTTCGTGTTCTGGACCGCGGAGAGCAGGCGGACGTCGTCCGGGTCGTTCGGGCAGGCGAGGATCGGCTCCGCGACCTCGGCGAGGTCGATCTCGATCACCGCAGCGTACTCGGCGTTCTTGTCGGCGCGGAGCAGCTCGGGCTTCGCGAGCCACGCCTCGACCGCCTCGACGCGGCGCGCGATGGTGGCGGGATCGCCGTAGCCGTCGGCCACCATCTTCTTCATGAGCGCGACGTTCGAGCGCAGGTAGGTCGCGACGCTCTTCGCCGACAGGTCGACGCAGGCGGCGGCGGCGCTGCGCTCGGCGGCGGCGTCGGTGAGCTCGAACGCCTGCTCGACGGTGAGGTCCGGCAGGCCCTCCATCTCGAGGATGCGGCCGTTGAAGACGTTCTTCTTGCCCTTCTTCGGGACCGTGAGGAGCCCCTGCTTGATCGCCCAGTACGGGATGGCGTTCACGACGTCACGCAGCGTGACACCGGGCTTGAGCGCGCCCTTGAAGCGGACGAGGACGCTCTCCGGCATGTCGAGCGGCATGAAGCCGAGCGCGCCGGCGAACGCGACGAGGCCGGAACCCGCCGGGAAGGAGATGCCGATCGGGAAGCGCGTGTGGCTGTCGCCGCCCGTCCCGACGGTGTCGGGCAGGAGGAGGCGGTTCAGCCAGGAGTGGATGACGCCGTCGCCCGCGCGCAGCGACACGCCGCCGCGCTGCTGCGTGAACGAGGGCAGCGCCTTCTGCATCTTCACGTCGGCGGCCTTGGGGTACGCCGCCGTGTGGCAGAACGACTGCATGTACATGGGCGCCTGGAACTTCAGGCAGGCGAGCTCCTTCAGCTCGTCCGCCGTCATCGGCCCCGTCGTGTCCTGCGAGCCGACCGTCGTCATCTTCGGCTCGTAGTAGCCGCCCGGCAGCGCGCCGGGGAGGCCGCACGCCTTGCCGACCATCTTCTGCGCGAGCGAGTAGCCCTGGCCCGGCTTCGGCTGTGGGTTCTTCGCCTGCGCGAACAGCTCGGTCGCCGGCAGGCCCAGCGCCTTCCGCGCGCGATCGGTGAGCGCGCGCCCGATGATGAGCGGGATGCGGCCGCCGGCGCGGTACTCGTCGGGGACCGTCACCGGCTCGAGCTTGAAGGTCGAGAGGACCTCGCCGCCCTCGCTGCGGATCTGCCCCTTCGCCGTGTCGATGACGACGACGTCGCCGGTCTTGAGCTTCGAGACGTCGGCGCGGATGGGCAGCGTGCCCGAGTCCTGCGCCGTGTTGAAGAAGATGGGCGCGATGACGCCGCCGATGATGACGCCGTTGCGGCGCTTGTTCGGCACGAACGGGATGTCCTCGCCGATGGCCCAGAGCACGCTGTTGCACGCGCTCTTCCGTGAGGAGCCCGTGCCCACCACGTCGCCGACGATGGCGACGTCGAAGCCCTGGGCGCGGAACTCGGCGATCTTGGCGAGGCCGCCCGGGAAGCGCGTCTTGCCCATGGCGAGCGCGTGGAGCGGGATGTCGGGGCGCGTGGAGGCGTCCCCGGCCGGCGAGAAGTCGTCGGTGTTGATCTCGCCGTCGACCTTGAAGACCTTGACCTTGATCTCGGAGGCGAGGCCGGGCCGGGAGGTGAACCACTCCGCGTTCGCCCACGACGCCACGACCTGCTTCGCGGCGGCGTTCGTCTTCGAGAGCGCGAGCACCTCGTCGAACGCGTCGTAGACCTGCGTCATCGACGCGAGGCCGCGCGCGGCGTCGCTGGCCAGCTCCGGATCGGACAGGGCCGCGACGAGCGGGGCGACGTTGTAGCCGCCGTACATCGTGCCGAGCAGGCGGACGCCGTCCTTGCGCGAGATCGCCGGCGAGCGGCGCTTGCCGGCGACGATGTCCGCGAGGAACGCGGCCTTCACCTCGGCGGCGGGGTCGACGCCGGGGGAGACGCGGTTCTCGAGCAGCGAGAGGAGAAACTTCTCCTTGCCTGCCGGAGGGGACTCGAGCAGCGCGCACAGCTCGCGGGTCTGCTCGGGGTCGAGCGGCTTCGCCGGAATGCCCTGCGCCTTCCGCTCCGCTTCGTGCTTCGCGTACGCGTCGATCACCGTTTCGCCTCCGGGGGGTGTGGACGAAAGAACGAACACGCCCGGGCCGTTATGCCGGGCGGGGGAGATCTCCTACACCATCCCGGGTGTGAATGTCATGGCGTCCCCCCGTCCCCCTTGATTCGCAGCGTCGCTTCCGCCGCCATGAAGAGATCCGGAGCCTTCGGCGCCTCACTCCGGGGGGAGTCACTCTCCCCCCGAGCCCCCCCATCTCGTGCGCTCATCGCGCAGACGGAGACGACGGTGTCGTAGAACGTGCTGCCGCCGGCCTGATCGGTGAGGCGCTGGGCGGTGAGCGCATTGACGGTTCTGCCCCCGCGGGCGTCCTCGAGGCGCCGCACGCCGGGGGCGACGACCACGCCTCGGGGGACGTCGGGCGTGACCTCGGCGTGGAACACGACCTCGCCGCGAGGGTTCGACGCCGTCACGAGGTCGCCGTCGGCGATCCCGCGCTCCGCCGCGTCGGCCGGGCTCATGCGCAGCGCCATGGCGCCCGCCCGCGCGCGGAGGTCGTCGCGCTCCTGGAGGAACGACGAGTTGAGGCCCCACAGCGAGGGCGCCGTCATGAGGCGCAGGGTCCCCGGCGCGGCCTCACCGCTCGCCTCCACGTGGGTCGGGAGGAGGCGCGGCAAGGGCTCCGGCAGCCGCGGGTTCAGGAGCTCGATGCGGCCGGAGGGGGTGCGATAGCGCGACTTCGCGCCCTCCGCGAGCGTGAGCTTCACAGGGCGGCCTCCGTCGAGCGCCGCCCGGTCGATCCCGGCGCGCATGGGCGCGTCCTTCGCGAGGAGGCGGTCGACGAGGTCGTCGGCGCCGAGCCGGAAGACGGGGTCGCCGAGCCCCATCGCCGCGGCGAGCGCCCGGAACGTGTCCCAGTTCGAGCGCGCCTCGCCGACGGGCGCCACGACCGGGCGCGTGCGCTGGATCACGTACTGACCGTACGATCGGTAGAGGTCGGCGTGCTCGAGCGAGGTCGTCGCCGGCAGCACCACGTCGGCGAAGCGCGCCGTGTCGGTGAGGAAGCGCTCGTGGACGACGGTGAAGAGGTCCTCCCGCGCGAGCCCGGCGAGGACGGCGTTCTGGTCCGGCGCGACGGCGGCCGGGTTCGCATGGTACACGTACAGTGACATGACGCGCGGCGCGTGCAGCTCCGTGAGCGCGTGGCCGAGGAGGTTCATGTTCACGACGCGCGTCGGCCGCGCGAGGAGGTCCTCGCGCGTGACGGCCGACGTGTCGAAGGCCTGCGCCGCCGAGGTGCTGCAGAGCGCGCCGCCGCCCTCGCGCGCCCAGCTCCCGAGCGCCGCCGGGAGCGCGAGGAGCGCCCGGATCGTCATCGCGCCGTTGCCGTAGCGCGAGAGGCCGCTGCCGATGCGGAGGAAGGGCGCGCGCGCCGCGCCGAGCGCCGCCGCCAGCTCCTCGACGTCGCCCTCGGCGAGGCCGGTGGCGCGCGCCGCCGCGGCGGGCGTCCACGCCGGCAGCACCTCGCGCTCGAGGGCCTCGAAGCCCTGGACGTGCTCGGCGACGAAGGCGCGGTCGACCTTCCCGTCGCGCGCGAGGACGTGGAGGACGCCCAGCGCGAGCGCGGCGTCGGAGCCGGGGCGCACGAGGAAGGTGCGGTCCGCGACCGCGGCGGTGGGGGTGC
>JBJMQK010000161.1:0-4219 GCA_045802735.1 Anaeromyxobacteraceae bacterium
GACGCGCTGCTCGACACGGGCGAGTACGGCGCCGAGGGCGCTCGCTCCCCCTCGCACCCCTGGACGGTCGGCATCCAGCACCCGCGCGATCCAGGCGCCCTCCTCGGCGCCGTGGCGATGGACGGCCGCTTCCTCGCCACCTCGGGTGACTACGCGACGACGTTCAGCGACGACCGCCTGTACCACCACATCTTCGACCCTGCGACCGGGGTGTCTCCACCGGCCCTCAGCAGCGTCGTCGTGGCCGCTTCGAGCGGACTCGAGGCGGACGCGCTGACCAAGCCGCTCATGATCCTCGATCGCGACCGCGCCGAGGCGCTCCTCGCGCGCTTCCAGGGTGCGGGCGCGCTGTGGGTCGACAAGGCGGCGCGGGTCGTCGCGGCGCGCGGTCTCACGCTCGTCGCCACGTCGGGCGCACCCGCCTGAGCGGACGCGGTCCGCCCACGAGGGCGCTCCCGCATCGGGCTTGCCCGGCGGATGGTGTGGGGAGGCTCGGAGGTTCCCCATGTCCCGCTTCCTTCCAATGATGAGCGCGGCGGCGCTCGCGGCGTGTGCGTGCGCCGGTCACGGCTCCGCGGCGGCGGGCGCACAGGCGAGCGGCGCTCCGCGTCCGGTCGCGCCCAGCGAGGCGACCGAGCCCGGCTCGTGCCCGATGGCACTTCCCTTCACGACCGCGACGCTCACCCAGACCGAGCGCGGTGGCGCGATCACGTTCACCACCAGCGACGATCAGGTGGAGGAGCTGCGCCGGCGCGTCAGCAGGCTCGCGGAGGCGCACAACGCCGGCCACCCCTCGCGCGCGAGCGTGGAGGCGGTGGAGCACGGCGCGAGGCTCCTCCTCAGCGCGGAGGATCCCGCCCGCGCGGATGGGCTGCGCGAGGCGATCTTCGCCGGGGCGGAGTACATGCGAAGGCAGGGGTGCGAGATGAGGGCGGAGGCGGCGCTGTAGGGGGGGGCCGGCGCGCGGTCGCGGTGAGGTTGCATCGTCAGCCGCGCCTCGCGGCCTCGATCGTGGCGACGTCGATCTTCTTCATCGACATCATCGCCTGGAAGGCGCGCCTCGCTTCCTCTCCCCCTGCCGCGACCGCCTCGGTCAAGACGCGCGGCGTGATCTGCCAGGAGATCCCCCACCTGTCCTTGCACCAGCCGCACGCGCTTTCCTGGCCACCATTGCCGACGATGGCGCTCCAGTAGCGATCGGTCTCTGCTTGATCTTCGGTCGCGATCTGGAACGAGAACGCCTCGTCGTGCTTGAACGCGGGTCCACCATTCAGGCCCACGCAATGCACCCCGGCCACGGTGAACTCGACCACCAGCACGTCGCCCTGCTTGCCGCTGGGATAGTCGCCGGGCGCGCGGATGACGCGACCCATCGCGCTCTCGGGGAAGGTCCGGGTGTAGAAGCGGGCCGCGGCTTCGGCGTCCTTGTCGTACCACAGGCAGATCGTGTTCTTGGCCATGTGCTCGTCCTCGGTCTCGTGGCGGTCGTTCCCTGTCACGATGCCGATCTGTGCAGTCGCGGGCCGGATCGCCAATCGCACCGCCTGCCGCGCTATGCTTCCGCCGTGCGTCCGCTCCTCTTCCTTCCCGGCGCCGGGGGCTCCGCCTCCTTCTGGGCGCCCGTCGCGGAGCGGCTCGCCGACCTCGGGCCGGCGCACCTCCTCGCCTATCCGGGCTTCGGCGGCGTTCCCGCCGATCCCGCCCTCCGCGAGCTCGACGGCCTCTTCCGCTGGGTCGTCGCGCGGCTGCCGCCGGGGCGCAGCGACGTCGTCGCGCAGTCGATGGGCGGTGTCCTCGCGGTGCGGGTCGCGATCGAGCGGCCGGAGCGCGTCGGCCGCCTCGTCCTCGCGGCGACGTCGGGCGGGGTCGACGTCGCTCGGCTCGGCGGTGCCGACTGGCGGCCCGGCTACCGGGAAGCGCTCCCGGACGCGCCGACCTGGTTCGCCGAGGATCGCACCGATCTGGACGGCCGCCTCGCCGAGGTCCGCGCGCCCACGCTCCTCCTCTGGAGCGACGCGGACCCGCTGAGCCCGCTCGCCGTCGCCCGCCACCTGGCCGCGCGCATCCCGGGCGCGCGCACCGCGATCGTCGCCGGCGGCACGCACGCGTTCGCGGAGGAGCGCCCGGACGAGGTCGCCGCGCTGGTGAGGGCGCACCTCGCGCCGTAGCGCCTCGCGCCGCGAGGAACGGTGGAACCCGCCGCCCGTTCACCCTGAGCGTAGCGCCGCAGGCGCGGAGTCGAAGGGCGCTACACGCCGATCCAGCGCGCGACGAGGCTCCGCGCCAGCGCCGCATCGTCCGTTCCCTTCACGATCGCGCGCCCGTCGTCGAAGACCGTCAGCTCGTACGGCGGCACCGAGAGCCGCAGGAGGTACTCGTTGGCGCGCACGTCGCCGAGCGCGCGCAGCCGCTCCGCGAGCGCCGGCAGGTCGGGCCGTGCCGACGAGAGCGCGCGCACCTGCACCGCGTCGCGGCCGCAGAGCGCCGTCGCCGCGCGCCCCGCGCCCTCGAGGAATTCGAAGCGGCGCAGCCCGCAGCACGGACAGTCCTCGTCGCGCGGGGGCAGGTCGAGCCGGTCCATGGAGAGGTCCCACGCGTCGGCGGAGTGGAGCGCGCCGCCGCCCTGGGGCGCCCCCTCGACGAGGAAGCGGAGCGCGAGCCCCACCTGCATCGCGGCCGCGAGCGCCGCGGCCGGCCCGATGATCCCGACCATGTCGCAGGTGTGCGCCGAGCCGGGTGCCGGCACGTTCCGGTGCCAGCAGCGCAGGCACGGCGTCGTCCCCGGCACCACGAGGCCGGCGGTCGCCGTCGAGCCCACGCACGCGCCGTGAATCCACGGAACGCCTGCCGCGACGCAGGCGTCGTTCAGGACGTAGCGCGCCTCGAAGGAGTCGAAGCCGTCCACCACGAGGTCCACGTTCTCGACGAGGCGGCGCACGTTCGACGCGTCGATGTCGACGACCAGCGCCTCGACACGCACCCCGGAGCTCACGAGCGCGAGGTGGCGCGCGGCGGCGATCGCCTTGGGCAGCCCCTCGCGCGCGTCGGCCTCCGAGAAGAGCGGTTGGCGTTGAAGGTTGGACAGCTCCACCACGTCGCGATCGGCGATGCGCAGGAAGCCGACGCCGGCGCGGGCGAGCAGCCCGGCCGAGTTCGCGCCGAGCCCGCCGCAGCCCGCGACGAGGACGCGCGCCCGCGCGAGGCGCTCCTGCCCGGCGCGCCCGATCGGCGCGAAGAGTTCCTGCCGCGAGTAGCGCCCGTCGTTCCCCACGGCGATCTCCTCCTCGGCGCTAGCCGCCGATCTGCGAGAGCGTCACCATCGTGCCGGAGTGGCCCGAGGCGAGGTCGTGGGCGGCGGGCTTCACGCGCACCGCCTCGGTGATCGCGCGCACGAGGCCGGCGTGGTCGGCGTCGGACTGCAGGAAGTGGCGCAGCGGGATCTCGTCGCCGCCGAACAGGCACAGCCGCAGGCTCCCCACGGAGGAGACGCGGACGCGGTTGCACGTCTCGCAGAACCCGGCGGAGTAGGGCGCGATGAGCCCCACCTGGCCGCGGTGGTCGGGGTGGGCGTAGAGCTGCGCCGGCCCGGCGCCGGGATCCTTCTCGACCCGCGTCCACCCGCGCGCGAGGAGCCCGCGCGCGATCGTGTCCGCCGAGAGGTGCCGCTCGCGAAAGAAGTCGGCGTTGTCGCCCGTCTGCATGAGCTCGATGAAGCGGACGCTCACCGGGCGGTGCGCCGTCCACGCCAGGAAGCGGTCCAGCTCGCCCTCGTTGAGGTCGCGCAGCAGCACCGCGTTCACCTTCACCGCGCCGATGCCGGCCTCGATCGCCGCCTCGATGCCCGCGAGGATGCGCGGGAGGTGCGGCGACCCGGTGATGCGCTCGAACCGCTCCGGGTCGAGGCTGTCCACGCTCACGTTCAGCATGTTGAGCCCCGCCGCGCGCAGCTCGGGGACGAGCGTGTCGAGGCGGTAGCCGTTCGTGGTGAGCCCGACCTTGGCGATGCCGGGCGTCGCCGCGACCGTGCGGACGATCTCCGAGACGTCGCGGCGCAGGGTCGGTTCACCGCCCGTGAGCCGCACCCGCTCGACCCCGACCGCGGCGAGCCCGCGCGCCAGCCGCGCGATCTCCTCCACCGAGAGCGGCGCCGGGCCCGGCTCGGTCGCGCAGCCGTCGGGCAGGCAGTACTCGCAGCGGAAGTTGCAGCGCTCGGTGATGG
>JBJMQK010000172.1:0-4179 GCA_045802735.1 Anaeromyxobacteraceae bacterium
GAAGCGCTACGACGCGGCGGTGCGCGAGCTGGAGATCGCGCTCGACCTGAACCCCGAGCACAAGAAGGCGATGGGCTACCTCGGCCTCGCCCACCTCGAGCAGGGCGACGTGCCGCGCGCGCGAGAGTGGTTCGTCCGCGCCGGCGGCGAGCAGATGATCGCGAAGTGCGACGAGCTGCTCGCGCTCGGGCGGGCGCAGGCGCCGGTGGTGCTCGCCGAAGCCGCCGAGGCCGACATGGCCCTGCCGCCCGAGGCCACGCCCTCCGCGCCCGAGCCCGCTGCCACGCCGCCGCCCTTGCCGAAGCCGGCGCGCCTCGCCGGGTTCGCGACGCCGGCCTTCGCGGCGCCGGACGGCGTGGCGTTCGCGCTCTCGGAGAAGTTCCTCACGGTCGCGGTCTCGGAGCGCGGCGTGCTCGCGCGGGCCGAAGGGCTCCTCGCGTCGCAGGGCGACGTGCAGCTCGCGCCGGAGCTGAAGCGCTTCCGCGGCAAGGCGACGGAGAAGCCGTTCGGCGCCGGCGCGCGCACGGTGCTGCGTGCGAGCGGCGAGGGCGCGCTCCTCTACGCGCGCGGGGCCGCGCGGCTCACCGTGCTCGCGCTCGAGGGCGACGCCGCCTACTTCCGCGAGGAGGCCGTGTTCGCGTTCGACGGGGCGATGGGCTTCGAGAACGGGCGCGTGGCGTCGTCGGTCGGGCCCGACCTCGACCTCGTCCACCTGCGCGGCGATGGCGCGGTGGTCCTCGAGACGCGCGGCGAGGTCGCGGCCGTCGACGTGGCCGCCGGCGTGCCGCTGCGCGTCCGCGCCGACGCGCTCGTCGGCTGGGCAGGGGCGCTGACGCCGCAGGTGGCGCCGCTCGCGAGCATGGCCGGCACCGCGGACGGCGCACACCCGGGCGCGACGGCGGTGGTCGAGCTGTCCGGGTCGGGCCGGGTCCTCCTCGACGCCGGGGCGACCTCGGGGCGCTGAGCCGTGGCGCGATCGTTCAAGAAAGAGCTGTGGAGCGCGCCGAACGTGATCACGCTCGTGCGGATCGCGGCGATCCCGGTGTTCCGGGTCTACACGTACTACGAGTCGCGGACGACCTCGGTCATCGCGGCGCTCGTCTACTTGGCGACGGCGGCCACCGACTTCCTCGACGGCTGGCTCGCCCGCCGCACGAACCAGGTCACGGTCATCGGGAAGTTCCTCGACCCGCTCGCCGACAAGCTCATCGCGATGGCGGCGCTCGTCATGCTCGTCCACCTGGGGCGCGTGGCGGCGTGGATCGTCATCGTCGTCATGGCGCGCGAGTTCGCGGTGACCGGGCTCCGCACCATCGCCATGAGCGAGGGGATCGTGATCGCCGCGGGGCAGGAGGGGAAGTACAAGACCGCGGTCCAGCTCTGCGGGCTCGTGTTCCTGCTCCTCCACTACACGTACCCGATCGACTTCTTCGTGGTGAAGATGTCAGTCGACGCGAACCGCGTCGGGACGGTGCTGCTCTACATCAGCGTCTTCTTCTCGGTGTGGTCCGGCTGGAACTACTTCGCCGGCTTCGTGCACGCGGTGTACGCGAAGGATGCCGCCGCGGCGCGCGAGGAGGACGAGCGGACGCGGGCCGCGCGTTGACCTTGCGTCAAGCGGCGGAGCGCAGCAGCCGGTCGCAGGCGGCGAGCACTGCGGCCGCGTCGCCCTCGTCCCTGGGCGCGGCGACGGCGAACGCGGGGAGGAGGTGCCCCCAGCGCGCCGGGCTCTCGCGACCGAGGAACACGCCCACCGTCGGGACGCCCACCGCGACGCCGAGGTGCATCGGGCCGCTGTTGTTCGAGACGCAGAGGCGCGCGCCGCGCAGGAGCGACGCCAGCTCGGCGAGCGAGGTCGGCGGCGCGAACGCCGCGCCCGAGCCCTCCGCGACGCCGCGGGCGAGGCCCTCCTCGCCGGGGCCCCAGACGACGACGACCGCGAGCCCGCGCGCGAGGAGGCCCCGCGCGACGGAGGCGTGTGCGGCGGGGGGCCAGCGCCGGTCGGCCATGCGCGCGCCGGGGTTGAGGACGGCGTAGGGGCGCGCGACGCCGCAGCGCGCGAGCACCGCGGCGGCGAGCGCGGGATCCTGGCCGAGCTCGGTCTCGGGGGCGAGGCCGCGGGGCAGGACGCCGAAGGGGCGGAGGAGCTCGAGCTTCGCCTGGACCTCGTTGGCGTTGCCCGCGTCGTGCGCCACCGGGTGGGAGAGGAAGCGCGGGCTCTCGCCGCGCGCGTGCCCGACGACAGCGCCGCCGCCGGCCGCAACGCGCGCGAGGAGCGAGGCGGTGAGCGAGAAGCCGGACCAGTGGGCGGCCTCGACCACGGCATCGTAGCGCTCGCGGCGAAGCGCGCGCAGGAGCGCCACCATGCGCCAGGGCCGGCGAAAGGCGAGCCGCTTCTCGAAGGGGATGACGCGATCGACGTGACGGGTGGCGACGACCTGCGACTGGCGGGCCGCGGCGAGGAGGTGCACCTCGGCGGTGGGGAGGCCGAGCTTCAGGGCGCGGAGGAGCGGGGTCGTGAGGAGCTGGTTGCCCACGCGCTCGTCGGTGCGGACGACGAGGACCTTGCGGACGCGCGCGGCGGCGGGGAGCGCGGCGCGCGGGGTGGGGAAGAGGGCCGTTGCGAGGGCGATGACGAGGCGGCGGCCGACGTCGCGGACGCGGGTCGCGAGGGGGCTGCGGCCGCGCGCGCCGCCGATCTCGCGGTCGAGGCGGCGGAGCCAGCGGGCGGCGAGGGCGTCGGCGCGCGCGCCGTCGAGGGCGAGGCGGAGGCCGGCGCCGCCGTCGAGGAGGCCGAGGAGGAGGAGGTAGCGCCGGAGGAAGCCCGCCGGACCGCGCAGGGTGTGCCAGGGGCGCCAGCGTGCGCCGGCGCGGTAGGCGCTGCGTGCCGCGGCCTCGATGGCGCGCGCCGCGTCGGGCCCGTGCGGCGGGGGGCGCGCGATGAAGCCGGGGAGCGTGCCGACCGGACCTTCGACGGTGACGAGGGGGTCGGAGGGCGCCTCCGCGGCGCGCGCGGCGGAGCGCCGGAACAGGCGGACGCGGCGGTCGCGCGAGGCGTCGCCGAAGCGGGCCGCGCGCCCGGAGGCGGAGACGATGCGTGTGCGCAAACGGTAGCCGGGGAGCGGGAGCCCGCCAGCGCGAGCGAGCTCGGCCCGGAGCGACGCCGCGAGGGCCGGGTCGAGGGCGGCGTCCGGGTCGAGGAGGAGGACGTGTTCGCCCGCGGCGAGGGGGAGGGCCTCGCGCAGTGCGCGCCCGCGGCCGTCGGGGTCGCCCTGCCAGAGGTCGGGGAGGATGCGCGCGCCCGCCTCGCGCGCGACTTCGGCGACGGGGGCGCCCGGCGTCCCGGCGGTGATGACGATCAGCTCGTCCGCGAGCCCTGGCACGGACGCGAGGAGCCGCTTGAGCGCCTCCGCCTCATCCCGCACGAGGACCATGACGGTGAGCCGGGCCATCGGGGCGACGGACGATACCACCCGCCCCGCCGCCCGCAACCCGCGCGCCCGTGAGCCGCTCGGAAGTTCCTTGACACCCCCCCGCTGTCGCCTCTATAACCGGCGCCCTTACGAGGTTTTTCGCGGGAATAGCTCAGTGGTAGAGCATCGCCTTGCCAAGGCGAGGGTCGAGGGTTCAAATCCCTTTTCCCGCTCCATTAACCCCGGTAACCACTCAGGTTATCGGGGTTTTTCTTTGGTTACACTCCAAGGGAGCGTCCCTTTTCCGCCGAGGGACGAACGAGGCGAAGCTCCTGAAGCAGCTCCGGGTTTCGTTACTTACACGGGGGTTACACTCGGCGCGGCGGCCCACGTTCGCGCTCGCCGCCGGGCGTCCGAGACGGATGCCAAGACAAGCAGACGAGCGGCGTCGCATTCGTCGGTCTCACTTCCGAGAGTTCGACATCATCAGGTCCGCAGATCGTGGGTGACCCGGGCCGGCCGACGGTCGTGCTCGGGTCTGAGGTCGGTACCGACGACCCTGCCGGTGGAGTCCGCGACCGCGACTCGCCCGTCCGCGATGCGCACCAGCACGCTCCCCGCTGCCGCCAGCACGGGCGCCGCGGCGCTCAGGCTGTGTGACGCGCAGGCGTTCTCGGCGCTGGTCGTCATGGGCGGGCGACGGGTCTCGGCCGACCAGAGAACCGGCCATCAGTGAAGTCCCTGCCTGCTCGAAGCGAGGGTTGAT
>JBJMQK010000209.1:0-14335 GCA_045802735.1 Anaeromyxobacteraceae bacterium
ATCATGCGCCCTGCTGCCGGTGCGCGCACGCCGACCCCTCGACGCGATGCGGCGGCGTTCAGCGCTCTCGCGAGACGGTCCCGCGGACCGTGACGCGCACGTTCCGGACCGAGATCCCGCCGTCGTCCCGCAGCGTCGGCGCGAAGCAGCGCGCCGTCCCGGCGAGGATCGCCGCGCGCACGTCCGCCTTCGGCCACGCCGGCGTGCCGCGGTCGAACCACTCGTCGAAGTCGAGGAGGAACGCCTCCTCCACGAGCCGCAGGTCGGCGAGGCCGGCGCGGACGAGGAGATCGGCGAGCTCGCCGGGCGTGAGGCTCCGCGTGTGCGTGCGGTCGCGCGCCCGCTCGATCTGCTGGTGCCACCAGGCGAGCCCGGGATCGGGATCGCCCGCCTGATCGCACACCACCACGACCCCACCCGGCCGCACCCGCGCCGCCTGCGCGGCGACGAAGGCGAACGGGTCGACCACGTGGTGGACGACGAGGCGCGAGAGGGCGGCGTCGTGGGAGGCGTCCGCGGGGAGCGCCAGGACCGAGCCCACCTCGAAGTGCGCCCGCTCGCCGAAGCGCGCGCAGCGCGCCTGCGCCCGCCGCACCATCTCCGGCGAGAGGTCCACCCCGCGCACGCGGTGGCCGGCGGCGAGCAGCGCCTCGGCGACGAGCCCCGGCCCGCAGCCCGCGTCGAGCACGAGGGCGTCCGGCGGCAGCGCCGCGAATGCGACGAGGCGCGCGAGCGCCGCCGGGTCGCTCTGCACCGGCGCGCTCTCGAACTGCGCCGCCTGGCCGTCGAAGGCCTGCGCGACGTCCTGGTCGTGGGAGCGCATGCGCGCTTCCATAGCGCTGCCCGGCGCGCCGGTCCTCCCGGCGAACGCCCCCAAGAGGTGACTGTTGTCGAGGGCGCGCACGCCCCGCTTGAACGCGCTGCGCGTTGCCAATAGGGTGCCGCCCACCTTCCCCCTCGCGGAGAGCGCGTGTTCCAACTCCTGACCCTCGCCGCGGCCTTCGCAGCCGCCCCGCAGTGCGGTCCCCTGGACCTCGACACCGCGCTCGCGCTCGCCTCGGCGAACGGCGACGAGGTCGCGATCCGCCGCGGAGAGATCGCCGCCGCCGAGGCGGACCTCTCGCTCGCGAACGCCCTGCGCTGGTTCCCGAGCGCCAACGCCACGGTGCTCACCGGCGAGGTCCCCGAGGCGCGCGGCACCGTCACGAACCCGATCGCCGGCTCGAACCGCAGCCTCGCCGGGATCGGGCCGTTCGTGCGACTCGACGTGAACGTCATCCAGCCGCTCTACACCTGGGGGCGGATCGACGCGGCGCAGGCGGCGGCGAGGGCCGGCATCGAGGCGCGGAGCCTGCTCCTGCAGGACACCACGTCCCAGGTGCAGCTCCGCGTCGTGCAGCTCTTCTGGGGAGAGGCGCTCGCGCGGCGCCTCCTCGCCGTCGCGGCGGACGTCGAGAAGGCGCTCGTCGAGGTGGACAAGCGCATCAACGACGCTCTCGCCGACAACTCCGACGAGGTGAAGCCGTCGGACCGCTTCCAGCTCGACGTCTACCGCGCGCAGCTCCGCCGCAAGAAGGCGGAGGCGCAGCGCGGCCTCGCGCTCGCGCACGCCGGCCTCGCCGCGACGCTCGCCTCGTCGCCGGAGCGCGTGGCAGTGCAGGAGGCGCAGCTCCCCGTCCCCCCGGTGGACGTCCCGGAGCTGGGTGCGGCGCGCGCCGCGGCGGTCCGGCAGCGGCCCGACGTCGGCGCCCTCGACCAGGCGATCCTCGCGCGCAGCGCCGAGGTGAGGGCCGCCGGCGCCGCGCAGCTCCCGCAGATCTTCCTCGGCGGCACCTTCGCCTACTCCTACGCCCCGAACCGCGACGTCCAGACGAACCCGTTCATCGGCGACTACTTCAACACGCTCGGCGGCGGCGTCGCCCTCGGCTTCCGGCAGGACCTCGCGTTCCCGCTCCTCCGCGCCCAGGCCGAGAAGGCGCGCGCCGAGCGCTCGACGCTCGAGCGCCAGCGCGAGGGGCTCATGCGCCTCGTCGAGGTCCAGGTCGAGACCGCGGTCGCGGACGTCAGGTCAGCGGCGGAGCGCTTCGCGGCCGCGAAGGACGCGCTGCAGGCCGGGAAGGCCTGGTTCCGGTCGGTCGGGCTCGACTTCGAGGCCGGCGTCGCCGAGGGGAAGGATCTCCTCACTGCCTACGGCGCCTACGTCGAGGGGCAGATCGAGCAGGCGCAGGCGACGTACGAGCTCGTGCTGGCGCGCGCGCGCCTCGACCAGGCGACCGGCGCCGCGCCGCAGAAGCTCCGCGCGTCGTGCGAGCTCAGGTGACGGAGGCGACCGAGGCCCGGAGCGGTGAGACTCGGGCCCGACCGTGATAGAAGGGCGACCATGGAGCGCCTATGATCGAGGGCAAGCGTGTATGCGTCGTGATGCCCGCCTACAATGCGGAGCGGACGTTGGAGCAGACGACGAACGAGATCGATCGCTCGCTCGTCGATGACATCGTCCTGGTCGACGACGCGAGCTCCGACGCGACCGTCCGCGTCGCGCACGACCTCGGGCTGCACTACGTCGTCCACCCGCAGAACCGCGGATACGGAGCCAACCAGAAGAGCTGCTACTCCGAGGCCCTCGCGCGCGGCGCGGACATCGTGGTGATGGTGCACCCTGACTATCAGTACTCGCCGCGGCTCGTTCCGGCGATGGTCGGGATGGTCTCGAGCGGTCACTTCGACTGCGTGCTCGGCTCACGGATCCTCGGTGGAGGCGCGCTGAAGGGCGGAATGCCTGCCTGGAAGTACGCGGCGAACCGCGCGCTCACGCTCGTCGAGAACGTGCTCGTGGGCTACAAGCTCTCCGAGTACCACACCGGTTACCGGGCGTTCTCGCGCAGGCTCCTCGAGACGTTGCCACTCGAGGAGAACTCGGACGACTTCGTCTTCGACAACCAGATGATCGCCCAGGTCCTCTGGTTCGGCTTCGACATCGGCGAGATCACCTGTCCCGCGCGTTACTTCAGGGACGCATCGTCGATCAACTTCCGTCGAAGCGTCCGCTACGGCTTCGGCGTCCTGGGGACCGCCCTGGAGTATCGGTTCGCCAAGGTCGGCATCACGCGGCCTGCGCGCCTCTCACGCGAGGGGAGGCGCCTGCGGACGGCGCCCGCGGCCCCCCCGGCCCCCCGCCGAATCCCTGCATGAACGCCGCCCCAGCGCTCGAGCCGGGATGCCGCTGCGGGCATTCCGAGGGGCACCTCGTCCCGCGCTTCGGCGCGCGTGACTACGTGACGGGGGAGCACTTCGAGGTGGCAGGCTGCTCCCGGTGCGGGCTCGACGTGACGACGCCTGCGCCCGATGCCGCTGCGATGGGCGCGTACTATCCACCGTCGTACTACGGCAGACCTGGAGCACGGCGATTTCCGCTCGCCGTCGAGGAGGTCCAGCGCCTGCTCTACCGGCGCCGCGTCCGGCAGGTGGAGCGCCTCGCGGGCGGCCGCGGCCGGGTGCTCGACATCGGGTGTGGCCCCGGCCTGCTCCTCGAGGCCTTCCGGCGGCGCGGATGGGAGGTGCACGGGACCGAGCTGAGCGACACGGCCGCGGCGCGTGCGCGCAGCATCGGCATCCCGGTCCAGGTCGGCGCGCTCGACGCGTGGCCGTGGCCGGACGGCCACTTCGACGCGGTGACGCTCTGGCACGTCCTGGAGCACTGGGCCGATCCCGCCACCGTGCTCGCCCAGGTGGCGCGCCTGCTCCGGCCAGGGGGCGCCGCGATGGTGGCGGTCCCGAACTTCGGCAGCATCGAGGCGCAGCTGACCCGGGACGGGTGGTTTCACCTCGACGTGCCGCGCCACCTCGTCCACTTCACTCCCGGATCGCTCGAGCGTGCCCTCGCTGGCGCTGGCCTCGTCGTCCAGCGGCGTTCGTTCGGCGCGCTCGAGTACGACACCTTGAGCTTCGTGCAGTCGGTGCTGAACCGTGCGGGAGTCCGGCACAACCTGCTCTACAACCTCCTCCGAGGGCGCGACGCCCTGCAGGATGACGCAGGCTCGTGGATCCCGCGCCTCGCGACGCTCGCCGCCGCGGTGCCGCTCTGGGCGCTCGCTGTCCCGGTGACGTCCGTGCTGAACCTCGCGCGCACCGGATCGGCCGTGACCCTCCACGCCGTCAGGCGCGGCTGACCGAGCGGGGCCATCGAGCGGCGCGGCGCCGCGAGAGCTCCGCGCGTCGGGGCGAGCCCAGGTGATCAGGCGGCGGCGGGCACGTCCGCGCTCGCCGAGGCCGCGCGCGCGCCGCGCCACCACGCCCACGCGACGGCGCCGTTCACCGCGACCGTGCTCACCGGGTCGAGCGGCAGCCCCCACTGCACGACCGTGAGCGCGGCGTACGCCGCCACGATGCGCCGCAGCCGGGCGTCGCGCTCGGCGACGGCCAGCGGGAGGAGCCAGGTCGCGTACCAGGGCTGGAACCACGGCGTCGTGAGGCAATAGGCGAGGAAGAGCACGAGCCCGTCGTGGACGACGCGCTCGACCGACGTGGCGCGCCACGCCGCGCGCGCGACGAGCGCGACGCAGAGCGCGAGGGACGCCGCCCAGCACGCGAGGTACGCCGCGTCGGCCGCGCGCGAGGACAGCGGCGCGAGCGCGAGGCAGAGGAGGTCGGCGAGCGAGTGGGCGTGGCGATCCACGTCGCCGAGGAGCGAGCCGCTCGGGCCGCGCAGCGTGGCGGCGCCCCGCCAGTACGGTGCGGTGAGGAGGGCCCCCACGGCAGCAGCGCCCGCGGCGAGCAGGGCGGCACGCCGCGGAGAGCGGCGCGCGGCGAGGACGAGGTACACGGCGAGGAGCGGCGCGGCCGCCGTCTTCGCGAAGGTGCCGAGCGTGAGCGCGAGGACGGCGATCGCCTCCCGGTCGCGGTGCGCCGCCCAGACGAACACCATGAGCGCGAGGACGAGCAGCCCGTCGTTGTGCGCCTGCGCCGAGACCTCCCAGGCGAGGATCGGCGTGAACGCGAGGAGGGCGAAGCGCGACGCGCCGTCCTCGCCATCGCCGCGGACGTGCGCGTACGCGGCGAGGAGGGTCGCGAGGACGCACGCGAGCATCGCGACCTTGAACGCGATCGCGGCGCCCCACAGCGGCGAGTCGACAGCGGCTCCCGCCCACGCCGCGGCGCGGCTCACGAGCGACGTCACCGGCCCGTAGGCGCTCGGGCTGTCCGCCCAGCGCGGCGGCACGAGGGCAGCGAGCGGGCCCGCGCCCAGCGCGCGCGGCCCGTCGAGGTAGGGGTTCTTCCCGGCGAGCTGGAGCGCGCCGTACGCGAGGTTCGAGAAGAGGTCGCGCGAGGTGAGCGCGAGGGCGGGCAGCGCGCACAGCTGGACGAGCGACGCCCACCCGAGGAGCGACGGCGAAGGTGGCCCGGAGACTCGGCCGAGGCGCGACGCGCAGACGCCCGCGGCCGCGAGCCCGAGGCCCAGCAGGAAGGCGGCGGCCAGGTAGCCGACGGTGCCCGTGTCGAGCACCAGCGTCGGCTCGAGGCCGAAGCGCAGCCAGCTCGCCGCGGCACCCGCGCCGAGGCCGGCGGCGCAACCGAGGGCGAGGCGGCGCGCCGCGCGGGGTGTCACCGCTCCGTCGCCTTCCGGGATCATCACCGGGCCGGGAGGCTACCACGGAAAACTCGAAGCGTTCCTGCTGCTTGACTCCGCTCCGAGCCTGGCCGATCGGACGCGGGCTCCTCGTTCGCCTCGAGGCTGCTGCCGCCGCGCGCCGCCTCTCCACCGCTGTCGAGCGCGAGGACCGTCAGCAGCAGACCGCCCGCCAGCCAGTAGTAGTTGCAGAAGGCCTGCTTGCCGAGGAGCAGCAGGACGAGGAAGGCGGCGCTGGCGGCGGTCATCGCCTGCGAGAGCGTGGACCGCGGGCGGAGCGCAGCGGCGAGCGTCGCGAGCGCGAGCGCGATCGAGAGCCACGACGGCAGACGTGGACCGCCCAGGTAGGCCACCGCCGCGAGCCAGGACAGCGCGTCGGTGCGGAAGGGTGACGTCAGCTGGAAGCCGATGACGCCGTCGTAGAAGGCGCGCGGGCTCCACAGCGCGAAGGGCGCCATGGTCGCGCTCGCCACGCACAGCGCGAGCGCGGCCGCCTTCCAGCGGCCTCGCGCAGGCACCGCGAAGAGCAGGGGCACGAGGAAGAGCGGCGCGTACTGCTTGCAGGCGGCGACGCAGCCGGCGGCCACGCCGGTCGCAACCCAGCTCGCGCCACCGGTCCCGTCGCGCTCGCGCCAGCGCGCCGCCGCGACGAGCGTGAGCGACAGCGCGGCGAGGACGAGCGGGTCGGTCCAGGACTGCCGCACGACGAAGAAGCCGCGCGGCTGGTACAGGAAGAGGACGGCGCAGAGCTCGGCGACAAGCGTTCCACGCCCGAGCCGCCGGATGGCCACGGCGCCGACGAGCATGCTCGCGAGCATCAACCAGCGGACGTCGCCCAGGCAGGCCACGACGCCAGCGCCGAGGATCGCGACGAGGGGCTGATAGGGGTAGGCGACGACGCTCCGGCCATCGGCGCTCAGGACCTCCTTCGACAGGAAGCGCAGCGGTTCCGGGTACAGGATCGGGTAGCGCTGCGTGTAAGGGTTCGCGCCGCGCAGCAGGCCCTCGGCGGCGCGCTGCTGGATGCTCCACACGTCGATGTCCGGGTGCGGGACCGCCCGGATGACGGCCGCGGCCATGACCACCGCGAGCGCCAGGAACAGCGGGAACCGCGCTCGCACGAGGAGGGGCGGGCTGCGCCGCCACCCGTAGCTGGCCGCGAGCACGGCGGCGACGCACACGAGGGGGCGCCACGAGGTGAGCCTCGGCCAGTCTTCCTCGAAGCCGGGCGGGAGCAGCAGGTGCAGCGCGAGGCTCACGGCGATGCCACCCGCCAGGGCCCGCGTCAGCATGGATCGGGTCCACGTCCTCGGCTGGTCCGGAGAGGGCGCGCCCATCCATCGCGGTGCGAGCGCGGCCGACAGGACGGCCGCCGCCGCAGCCGTCATCGCCGCGAGCGAGAAGGGCTCGAGGCTCCCGTTGTAGAACGACAGCGAGATGAGGACGGCGAGCGCCGCGCTCGTGATCCGCCGGCTCGCTGGCGCCGGGCCGGAGGCGTGCTCGCTCGCAAGGCTTGGCGAAATCATTCGGAGAGCGGCCGAACATACCGCACCGAGCCCGGCGTCTCCTATATTCTCGCGCGCCCCGTGACCGCGCCCGACCCCCTACCAATCCATTCCGCCTCCGAGCAGGGCGCCGGAGCGGCGCCGGTCGCGGTCGCGACGTTCGACTACTCGGCGATCCCCGAGGGCCACTACGATCGCGTGCTGCGGGAGGGCCATCCCGTTCGCCGGCTGTGGCACCTCTCGAAGTTCGAGCGGGTCCTCGACTACCTGCCGCAGCGGGGCGGGCAGGCGATCCTCGACGTCGGCTGCTTCGCGGGGAGCTTCCTCTCCCTCGCCGTGCCCGAGCGGTTCTCGCGGCAGGTCGGGGTGGACATCCTGCCGGAGCAGGTCGCGTACGCGAACGCGCATCACGGGACGCCCTACCGGCGGTTCGAGAGCCTCGCGTCGATCACCGACCTGCGGCGGCTCGAGCCCGGCTTCGACTGCGTGACGGTGATCGAGGTCATCGAGCACCTCTCGCCGGGCGAGATCGGCGCGCTGCTCGACCACGCGTCCCGGCTGCTCGTGCCGGGCGGCAAGCTCGTGCTGACCACGCCCAACTACGCGAGCTCCTGGCCTCTGCTGGAGCGGCTCCTCAACCGCTTCGGCGACGTGAGCTACGAGGAGCAGCACATCACGCGCTTCACCTACTTCGACCTCGAGCGCCGGCTCACCGCCATGTACCCGCCGCTCCGGGAGCGGTTCGCGCTCGACCTCAAGACGACGACCCACCTCGTGACGCCGCTCCTCGCGGCGCTGTCGTTCCCGCTGGCGCACCGGCTGTCACGCGCGATCCCGCACCGCCGCTGGCGGCTCCCGTTCGGGAACCTCATCCTGGCCGCGCTGACGCGGCGCTGAGCCCGGGCGAGCCCGCGGCGCCGGAGCCCGCCCCCGCGGCCTGCGCGGCGCGGACGGCCAGGGCGGCGAGGAGCGCGTTGCGGACGAGGAGCAGCGCGAGCGGGCCGCGCTCGCCCGCCGCCACGCCCTCGTAGAGGTACGGGTAGTAGGCCTGCGTGAACACGCCGGCGGCGACCGCCACCCCGAACACCCGCGTCCCGCCCCGGCCCGGCAGGAGGGCCACCGCCGGCAAGGTCCAGAGCAAGAACTGGGGGGAGAGCACCTTGCTCGTGCACAGGATGCAGGCCAGCGCCGCGGCGGTCGAGGCGCAGAGCCGCGCGACGCGCGCCGGCTCGCCGTCGGGTCCGCGGCGCGCCTCGCGGTGCGCGAGCCACGCGAGCCAGAGGACGGCGGCCGGGAGTGCGAGCGGCCACACCGCGAGGAGCGTCGGCGGCGCGAGCGCGTTGTCGGAGCCGAACCCGCTGGACGCCGCGCCCGGGCCGCCGAGGAGGAGGAGGAGGCCGCCCACGAGCGACTCGACCTGGAACGGCCGGGCGCCGTAGAGGAGGACGCTCCGCGCGAACGGTTCGGGGCAGAGCGCGAGGAAGGGCAGCGCGGCGAGCGCGCCGCCGACCAGGGCTCCGAGGCACAGCCGGGCGCCGTCGCGCCACCCCTCGCGGCCGCGCCCGAGGAGCGGAGCGAGCCAGATCGGCAGCAGGAAGACGGGATAGAGCTTCGTCGCCGCGGCGAGCCCGAGCGCGAGGCCGGCGAGGCCCGGCCGCCGCGACGCCCACGCGTACAGCGCGGCCGCCGCGAGGAAAGCCGGGAAGACGTCGAAGCGGGAGACCAGGATCGGGCCGAACGCGAGGACGAGCCAGGCGGCGCGGCGGATCACGCGGGCGCCGTGCTCCGGCGCGATCCGGCGCCCGACGCCGGCCGCGAGCAGCACCGTCGCGCAGGCGAGGACGGCCATGAGCGCGCCGAAGCCGAGCCGGTAGGCGGGCAGTGTGTCGGCGACGAGCCGCGGCGCGAGCATCGGGAGGAGCGCCAGCGGCGGGTACTCGAACGGGAAGTCGCGGTAGGGGAGGCGCGAGCCCGGCCCGGAGCGGACGATGCGGCGCAGCGCCTCGCCCTCGCCCTGGTGGCGGCGCGCGACGTAGTCGAGATCGGCGGCCTCCCCGAGCGCGAGCCGCGAGTACTCGTAGTACAGGTGTTCGTCGCCATCGCGCGAGGCGAAGGCCCGCAGGAGGTTCCAGGGCGGGCGGAGCACGAGCTCGGGGTGGCGCTGCAGGTCCTCCCACGACGCGTTCCGCACGGCCTCGATGCCCGAGTTGAACCAGGCGAGCGTGACCCCGAGGACGACGAGGCTCGCGAGGATCGACGGCACCCGGGCTGCGCTCGCCGAGGTGGCCATCGGGCGGCGCTGCCCGTCGCTGCGGTCCGGGGGGGCGGGGGGCTGCATCGGGCGAGAATATAGATCAGTCCCGTGGCGGCGTTCTGGGACGGCGGCCCTGAGCGGGCCAGCGCGGCGACGGGGCCGGCGCGTATGGTTTCCGCTCCATGCGCCACACGATCCTCGTCGTCGCGCTCCTCACGGCGTGCCGGACCGCCGCGGAATTCATCGAGGTCATCCTGCGCGCGGTGAACATCGTCGTGCACGGCGAGGTGGAGGACGCGCGCCGCGACGCCGACGTGCTCGTCACCCGCGACGTCGGCGGCGTCGGGTTCATCGAACCCGCCGCGGCGAGCTCGTCGGGCTCCGCGCGCGGGCTCGATCGCGGAGTCTCGACGAGCAGCGCCGCGACACGGTGAGGCGCTGCAGGCATCGCTCAGCGGTTCACGTCCACGACGATGCGGCCGCGCACGCGCCCGGCGACGATCTCCTCGGCCGCCGCGAGCGCCTCGGTGAGACCCACCTCGCGCGTCATCGCCGAGAGCTTCGCCGGGTCCATGTCGCTCGCGAGCAGCTCCCACGCGCTCTGGCGCAGCGCGCGCGGCGCCGTGTTGCTGTCGATGCCGTAGAGCGTGACGCCGCGCAGGATGAACGGGGCGACGCTCGCGGGGAAGTCCATGCCGGCCACGTTGCCGCAGGCGGCCACGGCTCCGTGCGTGCGCGTCGTCGCGCACGCGTTCGCGAGGGTGTGGCTGCCGACGTTGTCCACGACGCCTGCCCACCGCGCCGCGCCGAGCGGCTTCCCCGGTGACGAAAGCTCCGCCCGGTCGATGATCGCGCTCGCTCCGAGCGAGCGGAGGTACGCCTCTTCCTGCGGCTTTCCCGTCGACGCGACGACGGTGTGGCCGCGGCGCGCGAGGAGCGCGACCGCGATGCTCCCCACCCCGCCGGTCGCTCCCGTGACGAGCACCTCGCCGTCGCCAGGCCGCACGCCATGACGCTCCAGGACGAGCACGCACAAGGCCGCGGTGTAGCCCGCGCTGCCGAGGGCCATCGCCTGCCGCTCGTCGAACACGGGCGGCAACGGCAGGAGCAGGTCGCCGTCGACGAGCGCGCGCTGGCTCAGCCCACCCCAGCGCTTCTCGCCGCTCCACCAGCCGTTCAGGAGGACGCGGTCGCCGGGCTTCCAGGCCGCGTGGCTGCTCCGCTCGACGACGCCGGCGAAATCCACGCCCGGGATCATCGGGTAGCGCCGCGCGATGGGCGCGCGTCCCGTCAGGGCGAGCCCGTCCTTGTAGTTGAGCGTGGAGTACGCGATGCGGACCAGCACGTCGCCGTCCACGAGCCGCGCCTCGTCGAGCTCGCGCACGGTCACGACCTGCCCGGCGCCCGACCTCTCGATCCACAGTGCCCGGAACATGGCGCACCTCCTCGCGAGAACGGTCTACCCGGCGAGACGACGGCGTGCCCGGCTGCCCCGTCGAAGCGCGACACATGGACTCCGCTCGGCAGCCGTCGAGGCGGTATGTTCCGCGTCGTGGGGCCGTGGCGGAACTGGCAGACGCGGCAGACTTAAAATCTGCTTCCGCGCGAGCGGAGTCCCGGTTCGATCCCGGGCGGCCCTACTTTCGTAAGTGCCGGAACCCGCACCAGTTTGGCAATTTTCGACACGGTCCGTCGAGTTCCGCGGATGCGGCCGCCGTACCGGCGCCTCGACTTGCTCGCGCCGCTTCGCACGGCGAACCTGTCCTCCGCGCTCGCGCGACCGCGCGCCGTCGTCATCTGCCGAGGTTCGGACCGCGCCCACGCGCCGAGTGCCACAAGGCACGAATCGTCACGACAGCTCGCACGCCGTCGACCACGTAGTACAGGTGGTAGCCGGTCCGGCCGAGGAAGGGCCGGCGCACGCCGGGCCTCTTCACGCGCGCGTACAGGGCACCGAGCCGCGGGTTCGCCGCAAGGGCCACGAGGGCCGATGCGAGCTCCTCGGTGAAAGCATCGGGCGCGTTGGCGCGGTGGTCTCTCCACCAGAGGTCGATCTCGTCCGCTTGCCGAGCGGCAGCCGGCGAGAAGCTGACCCTCACTTCTTCGCTCGCGCTCGCAGCTGCGCGATCACGTCCTCGGCAGGTACGGACCTGCCCGCGGCGAGGTCTCTTTCGCTCTCATCCAGCAGGGCCTGCAGGCGGGCGAGCTCCTCGGGGCTCATGTCGCCGCCCACCACCACCTCGACTTCGACCTCGACCCCGTCAGGCAGGTCCGTGGGCTCGTCCATGAGAAGCCGGCCGTTCTGTGCACGTGCCTTCATCGAGTCCTCCACGCGCCTTCTAGTGTACCCACCTCGACGCCGGTGCGCTCGGCGCCCAACCGTCAGGGCTTGCCCCGCTGGAATGGGCCGGAAACGCGGTAGTGCGCTCCGGCGCACCGCGTTCACTTACGGTCGTACGCGGTTCGATCCCGGGCGGCCCTACTCGTGGAGCTCCTACCCGCACTCCGGATCCGTGGCGATGCCGCCGGCGTGGGCTCCGGCGCGGGCCTGGCCCCTGAACACGCGGTAGATGGCGAACGTGTACGCGGCGATGAGCGGAACCCCTGCGCACGCGATGGCGAGCATCGCCCGCAGCGTGCCGGGGGTCGAGGCCGCGTTGTAGATCGTGAGGGAGAGGCCCGCGCCGAGCGTCGAGGGCACGAGCACCGGGTGCAGCGAGAGCGCCGCCAGCATGATCACGAGGGCGATGGTGGCCGAGGAGGCCGCGAACGCCAGCCTCACCCGCCCGGCGGCCGTGGCGATGGGGATCGCCGCCAGCGCGAGGGCGAGCAGCGCGACGAGCGCCACGAAGAGCGGGCTCCCCGCCTTTGCGAACAGGGCTGGCGAGCCGCGGATCGTCAGCAGCGTCGCCGCAGCGTAGAGCGCGACGAAGGCGGCGTGCGAGGCGAGCGCGATGCGCCGCAAGCGGTCCCCCAGCTCGGCCGGGACCTTGCCCCGGAGGTACAGCGCCCCGTGCATCACGAAGAAGGCGCACCCGACGAGCCCGACGAGGAGGGCGTAGGGGTTGAGCAGCCCGAGGAAGCTCCCTCGCCACTCGAGGTCCGGGCCGAGGGGCACGCCGCGGAGCACGTTCCCCACCGCCACGCCGAAGAGGACTGCCGGCACGAGGCTGCCGAGGCCGAAGCAGAGGTCGAAGGTGCGCAGCCACGGCGTCGACGGGTGGAGGAGCCGGAACTCGATCGACACGGCGCGGGCGACGAGCGCCACGAGCACGAGGACGAGGGCCAGGTAGAAGCCGCCGAACACGGTGGCGAACACCGCCGGGAAGGCGCCGAACAGCACGTTCCCGCTGGCGAGGAGCCACACCTCATTGCCGTCCCAGACCGGGCCGATGGCGGCCACGTGCAGGTCGCGCTCCTCCTTGGAGCGGGCGAACAGGGAGAGGATCCCCACCCCGAGGTCGAAGCCGTCGAGGACGGCGTAGGTTGCGAGGAGGGCCGCGAGCAGCAGGAACGCCATCGTGTTGAGGTCCATGGTCGCTCTCCTCAGGCCGGCATGACGGGCTGCGCGACCGGGTCCGAAGCCGGCCCGCCCGGCGCCGCGCCCAGCGCCGGGGCCGGCGCACCCCCGGCCTGGCGGATCATGAGGAAGAGCCACGCCGCGAGGAGCCCGAGGTAGATGATGCTGAACAGCGCGAGCGAGAGGGCGATGTGCCCGGCCGAGACCGCGGGCGACGCCGCGACCCCGGTGCGCATCACGTTGTAGATGATCCAGGGCTGGCGCCCCACCTCTGCGGTGATCCAGCCGAGCTGGATGGCGACGAGCGGCAGCGGGACCGCCCAGACGAGCGCCTTGAGGAGCCAGCGGTCCCCGTGGAGCTTGCCGGTGAAGAGCCGGAAGGCCGCGAGCGCCATGAGGGCGATGAAGAGGTTACCGAGCGCGATCATGTTGTGGAACGTGAGAAAGGTGAGGAGCAGCGGCGGCCGGTCCTCGACCGGGAACTCCTGGATGCCCTGGACGTGCGCCGAGACGTTGCCGAAGGCGAGGTAGGAGAGGAGCCCCGGGATCTCGATCTTCGCCTTCAGCTCGGGCGGAGGCGGTTTCGCGAAGGGGATGCCGAAGATCACGAGCGGCGCGCCGGTCTGGCTCGTGTAGAGCCCCTCGATGGCCGCGAACTTGGCAGGCTGCGTGCGCGCCACCTGCTGCGCGTGGAGGTGGCCGAAGGGCATGATCTCGAGGAACGAGCAGACGAGGCCCCAGGCGACGCCGAGGCGGAGCGCCCGGCGGCCCACGACCGACTCCCTGTCCCGCAGGACGTGCCAGGCGCCCACCGCGGCGAAGATGAAGGCGCCGCTGACGAGCGCGCCGACGATCACGTGGAAGTAGCGCGGCAGCGTCGAGGGGTTCAGGACGGCCTCGTACACGCTCGTCACCTCGGCCCGGCCGTTGCGGACGACGTAGCCGGCGGGGGTCTGCTGCCAGGAGTTGGCGGCGATGATGGGGAAGGCCGAGACCGTCGTCGCGGCGAGCGTCACGAGGAACAGCGAGAGCCAGTGGACCCCCTTCGAGACGCGGCCGCGGCCGAACAGGTAGAGCCCCATGAACGCCGACTCGAGGAAGAAGGCGAAGAAGCCCTCGGTGGCGAGCGGGGCGCCGATGACGTCGGCCACGAACCGTGAGTACGGCCCCCAGTTCGTCCCCAGCTGGAACAGCATGACCACGCCGGTCGCCACCCCGGCCGCGAACGTGATCGCGAAAAGTCTGCCGAAGAGGAGGCCGATCCGTGCGTAAACGGCGTCATCTTTGCGCCACGCCATCCACTCGGCGACGCACAGCATCCAGCCCAGCCCGATGGTCAACGGCGGGAAGATGAAGTGGAAACACATGGTGACGGCGAATTGCAGGCGAGACAGGTCGACCGCGGTCATGTCGGTCCTCGGGCGTTCGGG
>JBJMQK010000290.1:0-11095 GCA_045802735.1 Anaeromyxobacteraceae bacterium
GCAGCGCCTTCCGGATCCGCCAGCGTTGCAGGACGTGGTCGAGCGTCGTCATGCCGGTCGGAAGACGCCGGCGTGGATCCGCCGCACCGCCACGGCCAGATGGAACATGGTCCCCCCTCTCCGGAAGCGGCGCGCATCTTAGCCGCTGCGCTCCCGCGGGTGAAGCGCCGTGGTATCTGTCGCGCCGTGGATCCCCTCGCTCCGCGACTTCGCTCCGCGGACCCGCGCCGCTCGCGCAGGGCGATCGACGGCGGGCCGATCGCATGAGGATCGGCATCGACGCCACCCTGGTGCGCCCCGACCGGCTCACCGGCGTCGAGCGCTACGCGCTGTCGCTCCTCGCCGCGCTCGCGCGCCGGGCGCCGGGCGACATCGTCCTCTTCACCCGCCCCGCCACGCCGCCGGCGCTGCGCGCGCTCGACGTCGAGCAGCACGCCTCGCCCTTCACGCGGCGCGTCCCCACCGAGCAGGCCTGGCTCCCGCGCGCGGCGCGCGAGGCGGGCATCGAGCTGCTGCACTCGCTCGCCTTCCCGACGCCGGTGCTCTGGCGCGGCCCCGCCGTCATCACCATCCACGACGCGACGCCCTGGCTCTACCCGGAGACGCTCAGCACCGGGATGCGCTACTACTACCGCCCGCTCTACGCGCAGGCGCTGCGGCGCGCCGCCGGCGTCATCACCGTCTCGAACGCCTCGCGGACGGACCTCCTCGCGACGCTCCGGCTCGACCCCGACCACGTCCACGTCACCCGGAACGGCGTCGCCCCGATGTTCTTCGGGGCGCGCACCCCGGACGCCGCGCGCGGGCGCTACCTCCTCGCCGTCGGGACGCTCGAGCCGCGCAAGAACCTCGAGGCGCTCCTCGACGCCCTCCGCATCCTCCGCGGCGAGGGGCGCGACCTGCAGCTCGTGCTCGTCGGCCGGCGCGGCTGGGCGGAGGACCTCCCGCTCGAGGGCATCGCGCCGTACGTCCGCCTCACCGGCGCCATCCCCGACGACGAGCTCATCGAGCTGTACGCGGGCGCCGCCTGCTTCGTCCTGCCCTCGCTCTACGAGGGGTTCGGCCTGTCGCTCGCGGAGGCGATGGCCGCCGGGACTCCCGCCGTCGCGAGCGACATCGCGGCGCTGCGCGAGGTGGGCGGCGACACGGTCCGGTACGCCCCGCCCCGCGACCCGGCGAGGCTCGCGGCCACCATCGGCAAGGCGCTCGACGACCGCGAGGAGTCCGCCGCGCTGGCGGCGCGGGCGCGGGAGCGGGCGCGGGCGTTCACGTGGGACGGCTGCGCCGCGCAGACGCTCGAGCTCTATCGCGCGCTGACCGCGCGGAGCGGGACGCCGCGCCGGCTCGCCGCACCGTGAGGGCCGGGCCGCGCCGCCGGAGTCGGCTCGCGGCGCCCCGCCCTCACGTGTAGAAGGAGCCATGCCGCTCTCCGCCCCGCCGTCCCGCGCCCTCCGCCGCGGCGGCCTCGTCGCGCTCGGCGTCGCCCTCGCCGCCCTCGCGGCGCGCGCCACGGTGCGGCCCGGGGTGGACTTCGGCGTGTTCCACGCCGCCGGCGCCCGCTTTCGCGCCGGGCTCGACCTGTACCTGCCGCCGGCGCAGTTCCCGTACCGTTACGCGCCGGCGGTCGCGGCCCTGTTCGCGCCGTTCGCGACGCTCCCCTTCCCGCTCGCCCGCGCGGTCTGGGCCGCCGTGAACGCCGCGATCGTCCTCGGCGTCGCGATCGCGCTCGATCGCCGCCTCGGGTCCCGCGCGCCGCTCGCCGTGCCGCTCTCGTGGGCGCTCCTCGCGCAGCCCCTCGCGCAGGAGCTGTCCTACGGGCAGGTCGACCTCCTCGTGCTCGCGCTCGCGCTCACCGCGTTCGAGCTGGATCGGCGCGGCCACGAGGTCACGGGCGGTGCGCTCGTCGCCGCCGCGGCGGCGCTCAAGGTCGCGCCCGCCGTGCTCGCCGTCGACTGGGCCGTCCGGCGGCGCTGGCGGCCGTTCGCCGGCGCCGCGGTCGCGGGCGCCGTCCTCGCCGCGGTCACGGCGGCGCGCTACGGCGTCCCCGGCGCGCTCGAGCAGCACGCCCACTGGTACGCGACGCAGTCGAGCGACGTGCAGTACATGGTCGACGCCCTCCGGAACCAGTCGCTCTGGGCGATGTCGCGGACCCTCGGCCTCGGCAACGCTGGCGGCGCGCTCGCGTCGCTCGGCCTCATCGCGCTCGCCGCCTCCGCCCGCGGGCGGCGCCGGCAGCTCGTCCTGCTCGCGGCGATCCCGCTCGTGTCGGGCTACGGCTGGCCGCAGCTCTTCATCCTCGCCGTGCCGCTCCTGGCCGAGACGATCGCGGCGGGCGGCGCGACGGCGTGGATCGCGGCGTGCGCGACGGGCGCCGTGTCGCTCGCGAGCTACGACGTGGCGGGCCCGCGCGTCGAGGACTGGGTTTACGGCCACCGCGTGGCCGGCGTCCTCCTCACGATCGCGGTGGTGTGCGGGCGGTTCGCGCCGGTGCTCGGCGAGGCCCGCGCGCCTTCCTCGTCGCCCGGCGCTCCCGCCACGGCGGCCACGGCGTCAGGCGCCCGGCGCGGGAGCTGAGCTCCCCGGGGCGCGCGGCCGCGCGAGCACCGCGCCCGCCCCCACGAGCCCGCCGATCGCGAAGGCCGCCTCGCTCGCCCAGATGAGGTCGTGCACGAGCGACATGGTGAAGAGCGCGGTGAGCCCCGCGAGCGCGCCGGCCGTCGCCGCCGCGCCGAGCGCGTCGGTCCTCTTGCGGGCGAGGAGGAAGCCCCGGAACAGGAGCGCCCACCAGGCGGCGACCGCCAGGGCGAAGAGCGGTCCGCCCTCCGCCCACGCCGAGTAGAACACGTCGTGGCAGCGATCCCGGGTCTCCCCCATCGGCGCGAAGCGCTCGAAGTAGGCGTCGATGCGCGGCCCGAGCGCGTTGAAGCCGACGCCGGTGAGCGGGTGCTCGCGCACGAGCTCCTTGCACACGCGCCAGGTCATCTCGCGATCGCCGTTCGCGTCGCCGGGCGAGGCGAGGCGCACGAGGCGCGCGCGCAGCGCCGGCGACGCGGCGCCCGCGGCGAGCGAGAACGCCACGACGGCGGGGATCGCCACGCGCGCCACGCGCTTCCCCGCGAGCAGCGCGAGCGCGAACGCGCCGACCGAGAGCGCGCCCCACGCCGCGCGCGAGCCGCCGAGCACGACGGCGGCGCTCGCGGCGACCGCGGAGACGGCGAAGAGGACCCGCAACCGCCGGCGCAGCGGCGCGAGGAGCGCGAGCGCGGCGGCGAACGTCGCGACGACCATCATCGCGTACGAGAGGCGCGTGTACCACCCGAAGAACCCGATCGCCGCGAAGCGGCCCGGCGCGTCGGGAGCGGGGACGCGCTTCGCGATGCGCCGCAGCCCCATGGCGTACAGCGGGTCGAACCCGGTCCGGACCTGGAACCAGGCGATGACGCTCGGCAGGATCGCGGCCGCGGCCCACAGCGCGAGGAACGCGACCGCGCGCCGGCGCGGCGCCTCGGGATCCTCTCCCTCGCGGCCGCATTCGAGCGCGAGGAGCACGCCGACGGGAGCGGCGAAGGCGCGCCAGAAGACGAGGTCCGCGGTGTGGACGGGTGGAAGCCCCGCGAGCCACGGGATCGCGATCGCCGCGACGGCGCCGGCGCACAGGAGCGCGACGGGGAGCGTCAGGAACGTCGGCGTCCACACGCGCTGCCCCGACGCGGCGAGGCCGAGGACGGCGAGGACCGCCACCGCGAGGCCGATCTGCATCCCGGCGATCGAGATGGGCAGGAACAGGGCGTGCGCCGCGAGGCCCGCCCAGGCGGCGCCCGCGAGGGCGCGCCGCAGCGCCGCGATTCGCGCCGAGGGGGCGGCGGGGCTCGCAGCGCCGGGTCGAGGCTCGAGGTGCGCTTCGCCGCGTCGCCCTGCCTCGTTCACCGCCGATCCCCCTGCCCGGCGGTGAGCGCCGCGGCGCCGGTGAAGCGGCAGCGCCAGAGGTCGAAGGTCGTGACGACGCGCGCGCCCCGGCGCACGACGAGCGGCTCGAGCTGCTCGAGCGGCTGGCAGAGGCTCGCGCGCCGCAGGCAGCTCTTCCACTCGCGGCGGTCGAGCACGAGGAGACCCTCGCGGCCGACGAGGTCCTCTGCGCCGGACCAGTAGCGGTACTGCAGCCCGTCCTCGCCCATCGCGTTCTGCGCGAAGGTCTCCGGGCGATCCGGCAGGTAGTAGGCGAGCTCGCTCGCGGGCTTGTAGCCGCAGCCCAGCACGAACCCCGACGCGGGGAGGCGACGGCGCTCGCCCTCGACGCGCGCGGCGAGCTGCCTCCAGCCCGTGGTGACGTCGTCCGCGGCCGGGAAGGGCAGCGCGGGGACGGCGATGGCGAGGTGGAGGTAGGTCGTGCCGAGGAGCGCCAGCGCGAGCGCGGCTGCGGCCGGGAAGCGGAGGGCGCGCGGCCGCTCCAGCGCGAGCGCCGCCGCGGCGAGGAGCGCCGCCGGCCAGACCGGCGCCGGCCAGTTCCCCTTCACCCACATGAACGGCGCGACGCCGAGGAACACGAGCAGCGGCGGGATGGAGAAGATCGCGCAGATCCTGAAGGGCGGCTCGCGCCAGCGCCGCGCCGCGACGACGAGGGCGGCGACGAGGGCGAGGAAGAGGAGCGGGGTGACGGCGAGCGCCTGGAGCCCCACGAAGCGGCCGAGGCGCGACGGCGAGAAGGCCGCCATCCCCGCACCGCGCTGCGCGAACTGGAAGCCGAAGCTCGCCCAGCCGTGCCGCGCGTTCCACACCAGCACGGGCGCGAACAGCGCCACCGCGAGCGCGAGGCCGACGTACGGCCAGGGCCGGCGCAAGAGCGCGCGCCCGCGCGGGTCGAGGAGGAGCGCGAGGAAGATCTGCGGCGCGAGCAGCCAGCCCGTGTACTTGCCGAGCGCCGCGAATCCCACCGCCGCCGCCGCGGCGAGGAGCCAGGCGCCGCGGCCGCCGTCGAGCGCGCGGACCGTGAAGTAGAGCGCCGCCGCCCAGGCCGAGAGGAGCGGCGCATCGGGCGTGATGATGCCCTGGCCGATCGCGAGGATCGGGGTGACGAGCGCGGCGGCGATCGCGAGCAGCGCGGCGCGCGCGCCGAAGAGCCGCCGCCCGGCGAGGAAGAGGAAGAGCGCGAAGAGCGCCGCGTGCAGCGCGGCCGCGAGCCGCACCGCCCGCTCGCCGTCGCCGAGGAGCGCCGTCGTCGCGCGGATCGTCCACGCCGCGAGCGGGGGGTGATCGAAGTACGAGAGGTCGAGGTGGCGCGCGTACTGCCAGTAGTACGCCTCCTGGGGCGAGAGCGAGACGGCGCCCGCGAGGACGACGTGGAGGACGAGCGACGCGCCGACGAGCACCAGCGCGAGCCGCTCGGGAGAGCGCCACGAGGGCGGCGGTGTCGGCGAGGGTCCCATCGAGGGGGGCGAAGTCTAAACGACCGATCGAGTTTCTGAAACATCTGCGGTACGCGCCGCAGGCGCGAAGCAGGGACAGCGCCACGCAGTGGCGCGTGGGCCCCTGCGAGCAGGAGGGGGCCCCTGCCGAGCTTGGCTCGGCAGGGGGAGGGCGCAGCCCTCCTTCGAACGTCAGGCGAGCCGCCGCACCGCGTACGCGCCCGCGACCGCGAAGATCCCGTCCGGCAGCCACGCCGCCGCGCCCGGTGGCAGGCGCCCCGAGAGGCCGAGCGACGCGCACACGGCCTGGAGTGCCCAGAAGGCGAGCGACACGGCGACCGCCTCGACGAGCGACGCCGTGAGGTGCCCGCGCCGCTCGCGGCGCAGGGCGAGCGCGAGCGCGACGAGCGCCGCGGGGACGGCGGCGAGCGGATACGCGAAGCGGCGGTGCCACTCGAGGGCGAAGTCGTGCGCGCCGAGCCCGAGCCGCCGCCGCAGCGCCACCTGCTCGCGCAGGACGCCGCGCCGGAGCTGGGCGGGGCGGCCCGGGCGCACGTCGAACGCGCCGGGGTCCTCGTCGAAGCGATAAGCACGCCGGGTGAACGACTCCGTCGACGCGACGCCGTCCGAGGCGAAGCGCCGCTCGGCGCCCTGCTCGAGGATCCACTCGCCGGCGCCGGCGCCGGGCGTCATCCGCGCCGCGTCCAGCCGCCGCGCGAGGCGAAAGCCCTCGGTCACCTCGAGGACGGTGACGTTCTCGAACTCGCTGCCCTCGCCGCCGCCGCGCAGGTGGTAGATGCGCCCGCCGCGACCGCGAAACCAGCGCCGCCGCTCGGCCGCGCGCGCCCCCGCCCGGTGGAAGCGCGCCGCCATGATCGCGTCGGCGCGGGCGCCGGCGTCCACCGCGACCGCATCGCCCGCGGCGACGAGCGCCGAGGAGGCGATCGCGGCGATGGCGAGCACCGGCAACGCGACGCGCCAGGGGCCGAGCCCGAGCGCGCGCAGCGCCGTGTACTCGCGCGTGCGGCGGAGCTCGCTCGCGGTCACCGCCGCGGCGAGGAGCATCGCCGCCGGCGCGGTCTGGTAGGCGACCTGGGCGCCGCGGAACGCGTAGAGCGCGAGGACGGCGCGCACCCACCCCTCCCCGCGGAAGACGCTCGCGTTCTCGGCGAAGTCCACCACGAGGAACAGCCCGACCACCGCCGCGAGCGAACCCAGGAACGCGGCGGCGGCGCGGCGCGCGACGTATCCGAAGAGCGTCACCGCACCGCCCCTGGACCGCGGCGGGCCACCAGCGCGCCGAGGCCGGCGCCCACCACGGCGAAGGCGAGGTTCGCGAGGTTCGCGCCGAGCCAGGGCGCCACCGCGCCCCGCTGCGCGAGCCCCTCGCCGAACCGCAGGACCGCGTAGTAGGCGACCACGGCGAGCAGCGTCACGGCGTAGCCCGAGGCGCGGCCGCCGCGGCGCCAGGCGGCGATCGGCGTCGCGAGGAGCCCGAACGCGACGATCGAGAGCGGGCCCGCGATGCGCCGGTGCAGGAAGGTCCACCAGCGCCGCTTACCGTCCGGCTCGCGCGCGGCGCGGGCGTTCTGCACGATCTCGGCCGGCCCGAGCTCGAACGGCGAGCCGACGAGGCGGTTCCGCTCGGAGAGCGTCTCGCCGATGCCGAGCGTGATCGTCGCGCGGTCGTACCGCGCCGCGACGTACTCCTCCGCGCGCAGCTCCTCGCGGTGCAGCTCGCCGCGATCGAGCACGAGGCGCATCTCCTCCCCCTCGCCGGCCGGCTCGAGCCGCCCGGCCTGCGCGAGCGCGAGGAGGGGCGCGGAGGGGTCGGTGCGGTCGGAGATGAGCACGTGCGTCCACCGCCCGCCCTGCGTGCGCTCGGCGTAGAGCGTGAGCCCGGGCAGGTCCTCGTAGAACACGCCCGAGCGCACCTCGCTCGTCACGTTCTTGCGGATGAGGTCGTTCACCCGCAGTCGCGCGTCGCGGAGCGCGGCCGGCTCGACGGCGAGCGCGAGCCACAGCGCGATCACGGCGACGCCGGCGCCGAGCGCGACCGGCACCCGCAGGAGCCGGGACGGGGAGACGCCGGCGGCGCCCAGCGCCACGAGCTCGCGATCCTCGGCGAGGCGCCCGACGCCCACCACGGCGCCGAGGAGGAAGGCCACCGGCAGCACGTAGCCGAGGAAGTGAGGCACCAGATCGAGCGCGACGCGCCCGACGTCGAGCGCCGAGACGCCGGAGCCGAGGAGCACGTCGGCCTGGGCGAGGATCTGCGTCGCGAGGAGGATCTGGGTGAGGAAGAGCAGCCCCGCCGCGAACGGCGCGAGGATCTCGCGCGCGAGGTAGCGGTCGAGCGCCGTGACCCGGAGCCCGGGCCCGCGCGCCGCGCCCGGGGCGAGACCGGGACGCTCGACCGGCGCGGAGCGCACTAGGGCTCGCGCGCGAGCCGGGCCTGCAGCGCGGCGTCCTTCCCCTCGACCTCGCGCGCCAGCCGCGCGCGCGCCTCGCGGACGTTCGCGGCGACCGTCGGGTCCGAGCGGGCGAGGATGCGCGCGGCGAGGAGCCCCGCGTTGCGCGCGCCCGCCTTGCCGATGCCCAGGCAGCCCACCGGGACGCCGCCCGGCATCTGCGCGGTCGAGAGGAGGGCGTCGAGGCCCTTGAGCTCCCCCGCGGCGAGCGGGACGCCGAGGACCGGCAGCTCGGTCTCCGCGGCGACGACGCCGGCGAGGTGGGCGGCGACGCCCGCGCCGCAGATGACCACCTGGATGCCGCGCGCCGCGGCCTCGCGGGCGAGCGTCGCGGTGCGCTCGGGCGTGCGGTGCGCCGACGAGACGTGGACCTCGCTCGTGACGCCCAGCTCCTGCAGCGCCTTCCGCGCCTCGGACATGACGTCCCAGTCCGAGTCCGAGCCCATCAGGATGAGAACGCGCGGGTCCATGGGATTCCCTTCAGGACAGGCCGATGTCCTTGCGATGGTGAGCGCCGCGAAGGCGGATGCGGCTCGCGGCGGCGTAGGCGCGCGCGCGCGCCGCCGCGAGGTCGTCGCCGAGCGCGCAGACGGTGAGCACGCGTCCGCCCGCGGCCACGAGGCGGCCACCCGGGTCGCGCGCGGTCCCCGCGTGGAACACCTGGACGCCTGCCTCGAACGGTCCGTCCGCCCCCTCGATGACGTCGCCCGTCACCGGCCGAGCCGGGTAGCCGTCGGCGGCGATGACGACGCCGACCGCCGAGCGGGGATCCACGTCGAGCGCGATGCCGGAGAGGTCGCCGCGCGCTGCCGCGACGAGCGCCGGCACGACGTCGCCGCGGAGCCGCATCACGATCGGCTGCGTCTCGGGGTCGCCCAGGCGCGCGTTGAACTCGAGCACCCGCAGGCCGCGCGGGGTGAGCATCAGGCCGGCGTAGAGCGCGCCGCGGAAGGGATGCCCGCGCCGCGCCAGCTCGCGGAGCGCCGGCAGGATGACCTTCGCCTCGACCTCGCGCTCGATCGCGGGGGTGACGTGGCGCGTCGGCGAGAAGGCGCCCATTCCGCCGGTGTTCGGGCCGGCGTCGCCGTCGAGGACGCGCTTGTGGTCCTGCGCCGCGGGGAGGAGGCGCGCCCGCTCGCCGTCGCAGAGCGCGATGACGCTCGCCTCCGGGCCGTCGAGCCGCTCCTCGACGACGACCGTGGCGCCGGCCGCGCCGTGCACGCCCTCGACGAGCATCGCGCGGAGCGCCGCCTCCGCCTCGGCGTCGCTCGACGCGACCACGACGCCCTTGCCAGCGGCGAGGCCGTCGGCCTTCACGACCACGCGCCCGCCGCGCGCCCGCGCGTGCGCGAGCGCCGGGGCCAGCTCGGTGAAGACGGCGTGCTCGGCGGTCGGGATCCCCGCCGCGAGCATGACCTCCTTCGCGAACGCCTTCGAGCCCTCGACCACGGCGGCGCCGGCGCTCGGCCCGAAGACGAGCACGCCGTCGGCGACGAGGCGGTCGGCGAGGCCCAGCACGAGCGGCGCCTCCGGCCCGACGACGACGAGGTCGATGCGGCGCGCGCGCACCTCGCGCGCGATCCCGTCCACGTCGTCGGCCTTGACCGGGAGGAGCTCGGCGACCGCCGCGATGCCCGGGTTCCCCGGCGCGCAGAAGAGCGCGGACACGAGCGGGCTCTGCGCGATCTTCCATGCGAGGGCGTGCTCGCGCCCTCCGGCGCCGACGACGAGGATCCGCATGGGGAGCGTTCTATAGCACGGCGTCGCACCTCCGCACGGGCGGCGCAGCGCCCCGTGGCTAGTGCCTGAAATGCCGCATACCCGTCGCCACCATCGCGATCCCGGCCGCGTCCGCGGCCGCGACGACCTCGGCGTCGCGCATCGAGCCGCCGGGCTGGATGACCGCGGTCGCGCCCGCCCTGATGATCTCCTCGACGCCGTCGGCGAACGGGAAGAAGGCGTCGGACCCGACGGCGGAGCCGCGGACGTCGAGCGCGGCCTTCATCACGGCCGTCTTCACCGACTCGACGCGGCTCGTCTGGCCGCCGCCGATCGCGGTCGTGCGGTCGCCCTTCGCGAAGACGATCGCGTTCGACTTCACGTGCTTCACCACCTTCCACGCGAAGAGGAGGTCCTGCCACTCCTCCTCGGTGGGGACGCGCTTCGTCATGACCTTGCAGTCCGCGCGGCGCACGGCCCCGAGATCGCGATCCATGACGAGCAGGCCGCCGACGATGGAGCGCAGCTCGCGCGCCTCCTCGGGGCGGCGCTTCCAGGTCGAGGGCGGCGCGCCGAGGCGCGGGCTCTCCAGCACGCGCAGGTTCTTCTTCGCCGCGAGCGCGGCGCGCGCCTCGGGCGCGTACGCCGGCGCGATGACGCACTCGAGGAAGAGGTCGGTGAGCTCCTTCGCGCACGCCGCGTCCACCGGCCGGTTGAGGGCGGCGATCCCGCCGAACGCCGAGACCGGATCGCAGGCGCGAGCGCGCGCGAACGCCTCGCCCGGCGTCGCCGCCAGCGCGACGCCGCACGGCGTGTTGTGCTTGATGATCACCGCGGCGGCGCCCTCGAACTCCTTCACGCAGGCGATCGCGGCCTCGAGGTCGAGGAGGTTGTTGTAGGAGAGCTCCTTCCCCTGGAGGACCGAGGAGAACGCGACCGCGGGCTCCTCGGGCTCGCGCGCCGCCCGGTAGAAGGCGCCGGCCTGGTGCGGGTTCTCGCCGTAGCGGAGGTCCTGCACCTTGCCGTAGACCGCGCCGATCACGTCGGGGAAGTGCTTCGGCGCGGCGGAGGGAGCGTCGCGCGCGGTGAGGTACTCGGCGATGGCCGCGTCGTACGCGGCGGTGTGCGCGAACGCCTTCCGCATGAGCGCGAAGCGGGTGGCCTCGGAGACGGCCCCCGTCGCCTCGATCTCGCCGGCCACGCGGTCGTAGTCCGCCGGGTCGACGACGACGGCCACGTGCGCCGCGTTCTTCGCGGCCGCGCGCACCAGGGTGGGCCCGCCGATGTCGATCTCCTCGACGCACTCCTCGAAGCGCCTGCCGGCCGCGACCGCCTCGCGGAACGGGTAGAGGTTCACGACCACGACGTCGATGGGCGGGAGGTCGCGCGCCGCCACGTCCGCCTCGTCCTGCGCGAGCCCGCGCCGGTAGAGGATCCCGCCGTGCACGCGCGGGTGGAGCGTCTTCACCCGGCCGCCGAGGATCTCGGGCGCGCCGGTGAACT
>JBJMQK010000435.1:0-10447 GCA_045802735.1 Anaeromyxobacteraceae bacterium
CTTCGACTCCGCTGCGCCACGCTCGGGGCGAACGGGTCCATTCCGTTCGTGCTGAGCGTAGCCCCGCGAAGCGGGGCGGAGTCGAAGCACGCAGCTAGTGCCCCGGCGCCGAGACCCGGTGCACGTCCTTCGGCAGGTCGAGGACGAACACCGCGTCCTTCAGGCCCACGTTGCGCCGGAGGCCCTCGAACGCGATCGCGTTCACGTTGCCGCTCCCGTCCTCGACGCGGGTCGCGGTCACCTCGCCGCCCGGGCCGACCGTGAGCACGACGCGCTCGACGCGCGGGTCCGCCTTCCTGGGCGTCAGGACGAGGCGCCCCTCGGCATCGACGGCGAGGTCGAACTCCTTGTCGAGCCGGCCCTGGCCGAGGAGGAAGGTGACGGCGGCGCTCATCGCCGACGCGTCGAAGTGCTCGTCCACGTAGGCCTGGTTCGCCTCGGGCTCGTACTGCACGAGGCGCGAGCCGGCGACGAGCACCGTCTTCTTCGCCGGCGCCTCGTAGTCCCAGCGCAGCTTCCCGGGCTTCTTCACCCGGAGCGTGCCCTTCGACACCTGCGAGCGGCCGAAGGCCGCATAGGTGTAGGTCTGGACGAAGCGCGCCTCGAGGTCGGCGGTCTTCTCGTAGTACGCCTGGACCTTCTGCGCGAGGGCGGCCGGGGACGCGGCCGCGGCGGCGAGGGACAGGGCGGCGAAGGCGGCGATCATGGCGCTCCCTTATACGTCCCGGACGGCCGAGGAACCGGCTCCATTCACGAAGGATCCCGCGATGGCGACGCTCGAGTTCTTCTACGACTTCATCTCGCCGTACTCGTACCTCGCCTCGGCGCGGGTGGAGGAGGTGGCGACGCGCGCGAGGAGCCCGGTGCGCTTCCGCCCGTTCCTCCTCGGCGGCGTCTTCAAGGCCACCGGCAACCGCGCGCCGATCGAGACCGCCGCCAAGGGGCGGCACATGTGGGTCGACCTCGAGCGCTGGGCGCGGCGCCTCGACGTGCCGCTGCGCCGCCCGCAGACGTTCCCGGTGTCGTCGCTCCTCGCGCTGCGCACCGCGTTCGCGGCGGAGCGCGCGGGCGCGCTCGTCCCGTTCACGCACGCCGTCTTCCGCGCCTTCTGGGGAGAGGGCCGCGACCTCGCCTCGGCCGAGGTCCTCGCCGCCGTCGCGCGCTCGGTCGGCCTCGACGGGCCCGCGCTCGTCGCGGCCGCGCCCGAGCACAAGGCCTCGCTCGCCGCCAGCACCGACGAGGCCGTCGCGCGCGGAGCGTACGGCGCGCCGGCGTTCTTCGTGGGGAGCGACCTCTTCATCGGCAACGACCGCCTCGACTTCGTCGAGGAGGCGCTCACGCGCGCCCGCTGACGCCGCCGCGCGGCGCCCGCGGCCGGGCCGCCGGCGCCGAACCGCGCCCTTGCGTCGCGACGGCCGCCGCGCCATCCTGCGCCGCCAGATGCGACCTCACCTCCTCGCCGCCGCCCTCGGGCCGCTCCTCGCTCTCGCTGCGGGCTGCGGCTCGCCCTGCAAGGACCTCGCGACGCGGATCTGCGACTGCCAGCCCGTCGGCACCGCGCGCGACACCTGCAACCAATCGGTCACGAATCAGATCGGCACGGACCCCTTCAAGCCGACCACCGACCAGCAGGCGACCTGCACCGCGCTCCTCGCGAAGTGCCCCGACCCGACGAGCGACACCACGGCCTGCGACAGGCTCAAGACCGACGCCGGGAAGCAGGCCTGCGGCCTCGCGGTGCCGGTGCCCGCCGCGGCCGGCGACGACGCCGCTCAGGCCAGTCCGAGGTAGCTGCGCCCGCCGTGCGTGGGCGCGATCTCGCCCGGCGCGAAGCGCCCCGCGAGCCGCGCACCGCAGGAAGGGCACGCCCCGTCGCGCAGGCGGCTCTGCCTGATCGCGAACCAGTCGCGCTCGATGAGCCGCTCGCCGCAGGTCGCGCAGGAGGTCGTCGCCCCCTCCGCGTCGTGGACGTTCCCGGTGTAGACGTGGCGGAGGCCGACCTCGCGGGCGATGGCGCGGGCGCGCGTGAGCGTCGCGGGCGGCGTCGGCGGGCGGTCCATGAGCTTGTAGTCGGGGTGGAACGCGCTGAAGTGGAGCGGCACCTCCGCCCCCATGTGCTCGCCCACCCACTCCGCGAGCGCGCGCGTCTCCTCCGGCGCGTCGTTGAGGCCCGGGATGAGGAGGTTCGTCACCTCCGTCCAGACCTCGGTGCGCGCCAGCCAGGCGAGCGTCTCGAGCACGGGCGCGAGGTGGGAGAGCGTGATCTTCCCGTAGAACCCCTCGGTGAAGGCCTTGAGGTCCACGTTCGCGGCGTCCATGTGGCGGAAGATGTCCTCGCGCGCCGCCTCGCCGACGTAGCCTGCCGTCACGAACACCGTCCGCACGCCGCGCGCGCGCGCCTCCTTGGCCACGTCGATCGCCCACTCGGCCCAGATCACCGGGTCGTTGTAGGTGAACGCGATCGACGGGCAGCGCGCCTCGACCGCGAGATCCACCACCTCGCGCGCGGTGCACGAGCGCGACGCCCGCTCCGCGAGCTTCGCCTTGGAGATGTCCCAGTTCTGACAGAAGCGGCAGCCGAGGTTGCACCCCGCCGTCCCGAAGGAGAGGACGTTCGTCCCCGGGTAGAAGTGGGCGAGCGGCTTCTTCTCGATGGGATCCACCGCGAAGCCGGTGGAGCGGCCGTAGGCGTGGGACACCAGCCGTCCGCCCTCGTTCGCGCGCACCGAGCAGAAGCCCGCCTGCCCCGCGCCGAGGCGGCAGTCGCGCGGACACAGCGTGCAGCGGACGCGGCCGTCGGGCTCGCGCTCGAAGTAACGGGCGGGGTGCACCGGAGGGGATCTACTCGCCGGGCGCGCGCCCCGCAAAGTGCGCGAAGGGGGTGACCGAGAGGCTGCGGAGCGGTGCGCCGCCGAAGCGCACCGTGAAGCGCCCGGCCGCTCCCTCGCCCGAGGCGTCGTGCTCGCGCCGGAACGCGTCCGGCACGCCGTCCGCCGAGCCGACGAAGAGGAACGCCTCGCCCGGCGCGGGCCGCTCGTCCCACAGGTCGAGCTGGGAGCGCCGCTCGCTCGCCGGCCCGAGCCGCCGGAACCCACCGTAGAATGCCAGCTCCGATGCGACCTGGTAGCTCACCGCGAAGGTGAACGGGTCCTTCGCGTCGCAGCCCACCTCGGCGCAGCCGCGAACGGTGAGCGCCCGCACCTCGGCGGCGGCGTCCCTCCACCCGTGGAAGCGCTCCACCGCGAGCGTCCCGGCGAGGAGCCGCGGATGGCGCAGCTCGATCGCGAACCCGGCGAGGAGGAGCGCCGTCAGCGCGAGGGAGCCGAGGGCGAGCGCGCGGGCTCGCCGAGGGGCGGGGCTGCGCGCGAGGGCAGCGCCGGCGGCCGCTGCGAGCGCCGGGTAGACGAGCGCGGGCCAGTTCGCCTCGACGCGGCCGCGGAAGGCGCTGTAGGTCGTGACGGCGAGCGGGAGGAGCACGCCGGCCGCGACGCGCTTCGCTGCGGAGCTGCGCGCCCCGAACAGGAAGGCACCGCCGGCCACGAGCGCCACCGGCCCCGCGCCGGCGAGCTGCCCGACCACGTACTCCGCCAACGAGCGGAGCGTCGCGTTCGCGGCGAAGCCGTGGCCGAGCTGGAAGCGCAGCGACACCCAGTCGTGGCGCGCGTTCCAGAGGAGGCAGGGCGCGAAGATCGCCACCGCGACCGCGCCCCCGAGCCACGGCCACGGCGTCCTGAGCTCGCGGCGGAGCTCGGCGTCCCAGGCCACGAGGAGGAGGAGCGCGGGCGCGAGCAGCGCCGCGCTGTACTTCGCGAGGAGCGCGACGCCGACGGCGACCCCGGCGAGGACCCAGCGGCGGCCCTGCGCGCGCGCGAGGAGCCAGAGCGCCGCGGTGTAGGCGGCCGCCACCGGAGCGTCGGGGAGCGCGAGCGCGCCGAGGACGGAGAGGAGCGGCGCCGCGGCGGCGAGCAGCGCGCCGAGGAGCGGCGCGCGCGGCTCGGGGGACAGCTCGCGCGCGAGGAGCGCGGCGAAGACGACGGTCAGCGCTCCGGCGACGACGAAGAGGAGCCGCACGCCCAGCTCGCCCCGCACGAGCGGCGCCGAGAGGGCGATGAGCCAGGCGACGAGCGGCGGGTGATCGAAGTACCCCGCCGCCGGGCGGAGCGACCAGAGCCAGTAGTAGGCCTCGTCGGCGTAGAGGTCGGTGCCGGCGAAGGCGAGCGCGCGCGCCCCCGCGGCGAGCGCCGCCAGCGCGAGCACGGCGTTCCAGGGTGGTCGGCGCTCCGGCGTCACGGCCGGCGCATCCTACAACGCGGCCGGACTGCGCCGCCGGCACCTTGCCCCGGCGGACGCTTCGGCCTACATTTCAGCGTTTTCACGCGCGAAACCCCGTGCGTGACCGGCAGCGCCCCCGCAGGGCGCGCCCGACAACAGCGAGACTCCCGTGACCTTCCGCGAAGCCCTCGAACGCCGCGTGCTCGTCTTCGACGGCGCGATGGGGACCCAGATCCAGGGCCACCAGCTCAAGGCGGCCGAGTTCGGCGGCAAGGAGGGGGCGAACGACCTCCTGACGCTCACCCGCCCCGACCTCATCGAGGCGATCCACGGGCGCTACTTCGCCGTCGGCTGCGACGTGGTCGAGACGAACACCTTCGGCTCGTCGCGGCTCAAGCTCGACGAGTACGGGCTCGGGCACCGCGCCTACGAGGTGAACTTCCGCGCCGCCGTCGCCGCCCGCCGCGCCGCCGAGCGCCACGCCACCCCCGACCAGCCGCGCTTCGTCGCCGGCTCCATCGGTCCGACGGGCATGCTGCCCTCGGCCTCCGACCCGGCGCTCTCGAACATCACCGGCGACGCCCTCGAGCGGATCTTCTTCGAGCAGGCGCGCGGGCTCATCGACGGCGGCGTGGACGCGGTCATCATCGAGACGCAGCAGGACCTCCTCGAGCTGCGCGCGGCGGTGATCGCCGTCGACGCCTACCGGCGCGAGGCGCTGAAGGACGTCTTCATCATCGCCCAGCCGACGCTCATCGACGCGAACGGGCGCATGCTGCTCGGCACCGAGGTCGGCGGCGCGCTCGCCGCGCTGGAGCGGCTGCCGCTCGACGCGATCGGCCTCAACTGCTCCACCGGCCCCGCGGAGATGCGCGAGAGCGTGCGCTACCTCGGCGAGCACTGCAGCCACTACGTGTCGTGCCTGCCGAACGCCGGCATGCCCGAGAACGAGAACGGGCACGCCGTCTACAAGCTCTCGCCCGACGCGCTCGCGGCCGCGCTCGCCGAGTTCGTGCGCGACTTCGGCGTCGACCTCGTCGGCGGCTGCTGCGGCACGACGCCCGAGCACCTGCGCCGCGTGGTGGAGGAGCTGCGCAAGGTCTCGGCGCCGCGCCGCAAGCGCCCCGCGCCCGCGCCCGAGCTCGCCTCGGCGATGAAGGCGGTGCCGCTCGACCTCCAGCCGCGGCCGCTCGTCGTGGGCGAGCGCGTGAACAGCCAGGGCTCGAAGAAGGTGAAGGAGCTGCTCCTCGCCGACGACTACGCCGGCATCCTGCGCATCGCGCGCGACCAGGTGGAGGGCGGCGCCCACGTGCTCGACGTCTGCGTGGCGCTCAACGAGCGCGAGGACGAGGCGGCGCAGATGCGCACGCTCGTGAAGCTCCTCGCCCAGGCGGTGGACGCGCCGCTCATGATCGACTCCACCGAGGCCGACGTGGTCGAGGCGGCGCTCAAGGTCCACCCCGGCCGCTGCATCGTGAACTCGGTGAACCTCGAGAAGTCGGGCGAGCGCGTGAAGAAGGTGCTGCCGCTCGTGAAGCGCTACGGCGCCGCCGTCGTGGCGATGACCATCGACGAGAAGGGCATGGCGCAGACCGCGGAGCGCAAGGCCGAGATCGCGCGCCGCACCGTCGCGGTGGCGAAGGAGTACGGCGTCCCGCCCGACGCGCTCGTCTTCGACCCGCTCACCTTCACGCTCGCCACCGGCGGCGAGGAGTACCGCCACAGCGCGATCGAGACGCTCGAGGGGATCAAGCGCATCAAGGCCGAGAACCCCGGCGTCTTCACCTGCCTCGGCGTGTCGAACGTGTCGTTCGGCCTCTCGAAGCCGACGCGCGAGGTGGTGAACTCGGTCTTCCTGTACCACGCGGTCCAGGCGGGCCTCGACCTCGCGATCGTGAACCCGAAGGACATCAAGGGGTACCAGGAGATCGGGGCCGAGGAGCGCGCGCTCGCCGAGGACGTGGTCTTCGACCGCCGGCCCGACGCGCTCCAGCGGCTCATCGAGCACTTCGCCGGGAAGACCGCGACCAGCGCCGTCCCGGTCGAGGAGCTCTTCGCCGGCAAGACGGCCGAGGAGCGGCTGCACCTCCACATCCTCCACCGCAGGCCCGAGGGCGTGGAGGCGCTCATCGACGAGGCGCTCACGCGCCACACGCCGGTCGACGTCCTCAACACCGTCCTCCTCCCCGCGATGAAGGACGTCGGCGACCGCTTCGGCGCGGGCGAGCTGATCCTGCCGTTCGTGCTGCAGTCGGCCGAGGTGATGAAGCGCTCCGTCGGCTACCTCGAGAAGTTCCTCGACCGCGTCGAGGGGACGTCGAAGGGCAAGGTCGTCGTCGCGACCGTGTACGGCGACGTGCACGACATCGGCAAGAACCTCGTGAAGACGATCCTGTCGAACAACGGCTTCACGGTCTTCGACCTCGGCAAGCAGGTACCGGTGGCGACCATCCTCGAGAAGGCGATGGAGGTCGGCGCCGACGCCATCGGCCTCTCGGCGCTCCTCGTCTCGACCTCGAAGCAGATGCCGTACTGTGTCCAGGAGCTGGCGCGCCGGAACCTCTCGTTCCCGGTCGTCATCGGCGGCGCCGCCATCAACCGCAAGTTCGGCTACCGCACGCTCTTCCTCGAGGACGGCTCGCCCTACCCCGGCGGCGTGTTCTATGCGCGCGACGCGTTCGAGGGGCTCGACCTCGTGGAGCAGCTCGTCGTGCCGGAGAAGAAGGAGGCGCTGCGCGCGGCGATCGTGCAGAAGGCGCTCCAGAACAAGGCCGAGCCGCAGACCTCGTCCGCACCGCTCCCGCCGGGCACGCGCTCCACGGTGAAGCCGGTGGAGAAGCCGCCGGCGCCCCCGTTCTGGGGCACGCGCGTCGTCCCCGCGGGCGACGTGAAGCTGCAGGCCGTGTGGCCGCACCTCGACCTCCTCGAGCTGTTCAAGCTGCAGTGGGGCGTGCGCGGCGCGAAGGCGGAGTACGAGCGGCTCGTGAGGGAGGAGTTCGGGCCGAAGCTCGAGGCGCTGAAGGGCGAGATCCTGGCGAACGGCTGGCTCACGCCCAAGGTCGTGTACGGCTACTTCCCGTGCCACGCCGAGGGCGACGACCTCGTCGTGCTCGACCCCGAGCGCAAGAAGGAGCCGCTCGTGCGGCTCGCGTTCCCGCGGCAGCCGGACGAGCGGAACCTCTGCCTCGCCGACTACTTCCGGTCGGAGCCCGGCTCGGACGTGGTGGCGTTCCAGGTGGTGACGGTCGGCCCGGAGGCGACGCGCCTCGCCGACGCCTGGCAGGAGAAGGGCGAGTACAGCCGGTCGCTCTACCTCCACGGGCTCGCCGTCGAGACGGCGGAGGCGCTCGCCGACTACTGGCACCTCGTCGTGCGCAAGGAGCTGGGGCTCCCGCCGCAGCAGGGGAAGCGCTACAGCCCGGGCTACCCCGCCTGGCCGGAGCTCGTCGACCAACGCAGCATCTGGAAGCTCCTCGACCCGGAGCGCACCATCGGCGTCTCGCTGACGAGCGCCGAGCAGATGGTGCCCGAGCAGTCGACGTCCGCGATCGTCCTGCACCACCCGGAGGCGGTCTACTACACCGTGCGTGGAGCGCCGGTCGCGGCGGCGGGGTAGCTCGAGCGGGCCCGCCGCCGGGCCGCTTCATTTCTGCGGCGCGATCCGCCCCGGCGCGTCCACCGGGACCTGCACCTCGCCGAACCCGGCGAGGCCGCGCAGGTGGACCTCCGCCCCGCGCAACAGCTCGGCGACGCTCGTCGCCGCGCCGACGAGCGAGACCCGCACCGGCACCGAGATGGTGGCGTGGCCGCCTGGCGGGACCGCGGCGAGCGGGTGCGTCCCCCCCGTCACGAGATCCGACTCGCCGACGCGCAGCCCGTAGGTGAGCGCGCCGACCGGGAGCGGGAAGGTGTTGCCGTTCGAGACGCGCAGCCGCACGTCGAGCGCGAGGTTCGAGAGCGACGCGTTCCGCACCGTGATCCCCTCGACCGCGAAGGACGGCAGGCGCGGCAGCGCGACGCGGTCGGCGTGGTCGAACGGCAGCCCGATGGTTCCCACCGGCGACCCCACCCCCGCCTCGCCGGTGATGCGGTAGGCGACTTCGCTCTTCGTGAGGAGCGTCTGCGCGAAGCCGGGCAGCTCGCGCCAGCGTAGCCGCACCGGCAGCGCGACCGGCGTCGCGCCGTTCCCCTTGATCTGCACCGCCGCCGGCAGCTCACCGTCGGTGATGGGCCGCCCCTCCACCTCGAGCCGGTACGTGAGGCGCTGGAGGTCGAGGCCGAAGCCGTTCGGGTTCTCGAGGCGGTAGTGGAGCGCGATCGTGACGCCGTCGAGGTCGAGCCCCTCGGTCGACCACGACTCGTAGGTGAGCTTCGGCTTCTCGAACGCGGCGCCGGCGATCTTCTGGACGAGCGCGCAGCCGGGGAGCGCGAGGACGGCGAGCGCGGCGGCGAGCGGGCGGAGGCGGTGCGTGTGCGTCATTGCGCGAGCTTGATCATCGGGACTCCGTAGGGACCGCTCGGGAGATAGGCGTATTCACCCCGCACCGCCACGCTGCGCACCCAGCCGGGGTTCGGGACGGCCTGCTCGAAGGCGGGGCGCGCCGGGTCCGAGAGATCGTACACGAGTACGACGTTCCCGCGCGCCCACGCCGTGAGGAAGAGCTTCCCGCCCGCTGCGCGGAGCGGCGAGGCCCAGCCGTCCGGCGCGAGCGGCTGGGACGAGGTGACGCGCATCGCCGCGAGGTCGACCGCGGCGAGGCTCGTCGCGAAGTCGGTGGACGACCAGCGCGAGGTCGCGACGTAGGCGCGCGCGCCGTCGACGAGCGCGCCCGACGGCCAGCCGCCGATCTCGACGGAGGCGGCGAGGCGCGCGGTGCCGTGGTCGGTCAGGTCGAGCGCCCGCACGAACGAGCGCGCGGTGGGGCCCGGCGCCTCGGGCCAGACCGTCTCGAGGACGTTGACGCGGCGGTCGCCGGGACCGGCGCCGAGGAAGATCCCGGGGACGTTCACCTTCGCCGCGACGCGCGGCGCGTTCGGGCGGCTCACGTCGATGCGGAGGAGGTCGTAGCGCCCGTCGTTGGCGCTGCCCTCGGACCAGGTGAACTCGGTGAGCCACAGGGACCCGCCCGACGCGGTGAGCCCCCATGCCCAGTCGCTCCCCTCGAGCGCCACGCGGCCTGCGAGCCGCGGCGCGTCCGCGTCGGAGAGGTCGAAGAGCAGCACCTCGTCGTCAGGGGGCAGCGGCGCCGCGGAGGGGGCGCCCGGCGCGGCGACGAGCGGCCCGCGCCAGAACTGACGGTGGATGGCGAGGATCGAGCCGACGACCGCCGCCTCGTCGCCGTAGCCCCACGAGGCGGGCCATCCCAAGCTCGCGCCCGCGCCGGGCGTGACGTCGAGGCGACCGGCGAGGCGCGGCGACGCGGGCGTCGTCAGGTCCACGCCCTGGAGCCAGGCACCGCCGCCGGTGAACCCGAACCCCTGGGCGAGGAGCCACGCCGTCGAGCCGACCGTGAAGAGCCGCGCCTGGGGGGCTGCGAGCAGCACCTCGGCGAGCGGCGTCGCCGCGTCGGGGGCGAGCGGGTCGGTGACGACGAGCGCGGTGTCCCCGAGGACAAAGTCGCCGGAGAGCTCGACCGCCTTGTCGTTCACGAACGCGAGGTCGATCACGGGGCGAGCGAGGTCGAGGTGGGCGGCCTCGACGGGCGTCGCACGCCGCGTGGCATCCACGATCTGGAGCCGCTGGTCGGAGACGGCGCACAGAAGCCCGGGCGCGCTCGCGAGCGGGAAAGCCCGCGTGATGGCGCCGCGGTGCTCGAGGAGCCCGCGCGCGGCGACGGTGCCCGCGGCGAGATCGAGGTCGAGGAGCTGGAGCCCCCCCGACCAGCGGTACGTCTGCCAGTCCCAGCCCTGGAACGGCACGAGCACGAGCCCGGCGGCGTCGAGCACCTGGAAGGCCTTGCGCATGTCGTCGCGCGTGACGCCGAGCGAACCGACGTCGCCGAAGGTGGCCGACGACGTGCGCACCGGGTTCGCGACGTCCTTCACGTCGAAGACCGAGACGGCGAGCTGCCACGGGCCGTTCTCGTTCGTGTGGCCCAGCGCGACGAGGCGAGATCCGCGCGGCTCGATGAACTCGAGCTGGCCAGGCATGTGAACGGGGTTCTGCCCGACCTTC
>JBJMQK010000333.1:0-3118 GCA_045802735.1 Anaeromyxobacteraceae bacterium
ACGGGGCGAGAACGGGCAGCTCCGCGTCGCCCGTCGCGAGGTCGTGGAGCACCACAAGGAGCCCGGTCCGCGGCTCGTCGACGTCCTCGCCGCGTGGGGCTGGGAAGGCATCACCGGCGCCGCCGTCACGGGTCGCCTCGGCCGCCAGGTGCAGCTCCAGCGCGTGCCGGTGAAGCAGGCGCAGGCGAAGGCACTCCGGCACCTCCACGGCGACGCGCCGGCGACGCTCGTCTCGATCGGCAGCCACGGCTTCTCCGTGCTCGAGCTGCGCGAGACCGGCGGCGAGGTGTTCCGCGAGAACAGCCGCTGCGCGCAGGGGACGGGCAACTTCCTGCGCCAGCTCGTGGACCGCTTCGACATGGGCGTCGAGGAGGCCGCGGCGCTCGCCGCCGACGTGCCCGAGGCGGCGCCGCTCTCCGGCCGCTGCCCGGTCATCCTCAAGACGGACATGACGCACCTCGCGAACAAGGGCGAGGGGAAGGACCGGATCCTCGCCGGGCTCCTCGACGCCATCTGCGAGAACGTCGAGGTGCTGGTGAAGCCGAAGCTCTCGCCGCCGCGCGTCTTCCTCGCCGGCGGCGTCGCGCGCGCGTCGCGCGTGCGCGGCCACTTCCGCCGTTACCTCGAGCGCCACGACATGCAGCTCGTCGACACGGCGCCGGAGGACGGGCTCTTCCTCGAGGCCACCGGCTGCGCGCTCGTCGCCGCCGAGCACGCCGGCACGCGCGTGCCGCCGCTCGCAGAGGTGATCCTGCCGCCGCTCGACACGACGCTCGAGAAGCTGCCCGCGCTCCGGTCGGCGCTCGCCCGGGTGCGCCGCATGACGGCGCCGCCCGCGGTGGAGGTGGAGGGGAGCCGCGACGCCATCCTCGGGTTCGACATCGGCTCGACCGGCTCGAAGGCCATCCTGATGGACGTCGCCACGAAGGCGACGCTCTGGGAGGGCTACCTCCGCACGAACGGCTCGCCGGTGTGCGCGGCGCAGGAGCTGACGCGCGCGTTCCTCGACTCGCCGGCGGCGCTCCACCGCGTGAAGGGCTTCGGCGCGACCGGCTCCGGGCGCGAGATCGTGGGCTCGCTCCTCGCCACCTGCTACGGCCGCGACGCGGTCTACGTCCTGAACGAGATCGCGGCGCACGCCGCCGGCGCGCTGCACCTCGACCCGCGCGTCGACACCATCTTCGAGATCGGGGGGCAGGACGCCAAGTACATCCGCCTCGCCGGCGGGCGCGTGGTCGACGCGGCCATGAACGAGGCGTGCTCGGCCGGCACCGGCTCCTTCATCGAGGAGCAGGGGCGCCGCTTCGCCGGCATCGAGAACGTGGTCCAGCTCGGCGCCGAGGCGCTCTCCGCCGACGGCGGCGTGGCGCTCGGCCAGCACTGCTCGGTGTTCATGGCGGAGATCATCGACGAGGCGCTCGCCTCGGGGGTCGAGCGCGACCGCATCATCGCCGGCATCTACGACTCCGTCATCGCGAACTACCTGAACCGCGTGAAGGGGAGCCGCTCCGTCGGCCAGGTGGTGTTCTGCCAGGGGCAGCCCTTCGCCTCCGACGCGCTCGCCGCCGCCGTCGCGCGGCAGACCGGCGCCGAGGTCATCGTGCCGCCGCAGCCGGGGCTCATGGGCGCGATCGGGATCGCGCTCCTCGCCTCGGAGGACCTCCCCACCGCCGGGCTCGCGCCGGTCGACCCGCGCCGGTTCCTCGAGGCGCGCGTCGAGAAGAAGGACCAGTTCGTCTGCAACTCGACGCAGGGCTGCGGCGGCGCCGGGAACAAGTGCCGCATCGACCGGCTCACGACGGTCGTCGCCGGCGAGAAGGGGCGCTTCACGTGGGGTGGAGGATGCTCGCTCTGGGATCAGGGCACGCGCAAGAAGAAGCTGCCCGACCTCTCGCCCGACCCGTTCCGCGAGCGCGCCGACCTCATCGCGCAGGTGATCGAGCGGGTCTCGCCGCGGCGCGGCGGCCCGGTCGTGGCGATGACCGACGAGTTCCAGCTGAAGGGGCTCTTCCCGTTCTTCGCGACCTTCGTCCACGCGCTCGGGCTCGACGTCGCGGTGACGAGCGGCGCCGACCGCAAGGCGCTGAAGCGCGGCATCGAGGAGGCGAACGTCCCGTTCTGCGCGCCGATGCAGCAGTACCACGGCGTCGTCTCGCAGATGGCCGATGCGAAGCCCGACTACCTCCTCATGCCCATGCTGCGCGAGATCCCGCGCGTCTCGGAGAAGGAGCGCGTCTCTTCGGTGTGCCCCATCGTGCAGGGCGCGCCCGACATGCTGCGCTGGGACCTCGGCGAGCGGGCGCCGAAGATCGTGTCGCCGGTCGTGGACATGGGGCCGGGCTTCCTCGACTCCGACGCGTTCCTCGCCGCGTGCAAGGACCTCGCGGCGTCGCTCGGCGTCGCGCGCGAGGGCGTGTGGAAGGCCGCCTGGCGCGCGGGGCGCGTCGAGCAGGAGAAGTTCGAGGACGCGCTCCTCGGGCTCGGCCGCCGCGCGCTCGCGTTCTGCGCCGAGGCCGGGGTCACGCCGGTGGTGGTGCTCGGCCGCAGCTACACCATCCACAACGACGTCCTCAACTCGAACGTCCCGGCGATCCTGCGCGAGCAGGGCGCGGTCGCGATCCCGGTGGACTGCTACCCGGTGCCCGACGACGCGCCGGTGTTCGACGACGTGTTCTGGGGGTACGGGCAGCGCATCATGCGCGCCGCGTGGCACGCGCGCCGGCAGCCCGGCGTCTACACCGTGTTCTGCTCGAACTACTCGTGCGGGCCGGACAGCTTCACGGTGCACGCCTTCTCGTTCCTCACCGAGGGGCGGCCGTTCGCCATCATCGAGACCGACGGCCACGCCGGCGACGCCGGGACGAAGACGCGCATCGAGGCGTTCCTGCACTGCGTCCGCGAGGACGCGCGCGCCACGGCGCCGCGCGCGCCGCGCAGCGAGGACCTGCTCACGGTCGCGCCGCAGGCGATCCGCGAGATGGCGAAGCGCAAGGAGCGGCTCCTCATCCCGCACATGGGCGCCGAGGCCTACGCGCTCGCGGCGGGCCTGCGCGGCCTCGGCATCCGCGCCGAGACCTTGCCCCTGCCGACGCGCGACACGCTGCGCATCGGGCGGCGC
>JBJMQK010000401.1:0-5011 GCA_045802735.1 Anaeromyxobacteraceae bacterium
CCGGCACGAGGTCGGCCATGGCCGAGATGCGGCGCTCGGTGATGAGCAGGAAGGGATCCTCCAGCACCGCTTCCATGCGCTCCGGATTCGTGACGAAGTACGGCGAGACGTAGCCGCGGTCGATCTGCATGCCCTCGACCACCTCCAGCGTCGTCTCGAGCCCCTTCGCCTCCTCGACGGTGATGACGCCGTCCTTCCCGACCTTGTCCATCGCCTGGGCGATGATCTTCCCGATCTCCTCGTCGCCGTTGGCGCTGATCGTCCCGACCTGCGTGATGTCCTTCTTCCCGCTGGTGGGCTTCGACTGCTTCTTCAGCTGCGCGACGACCGCCTCGACCGCCTTGTCGATGCCGCGCTTCAGGTCCATCGGGTTGTGCCCGGCGGCGACGAGGCGGAGGCCCTCCTCGTAGATGGCGCGCGCCAGCACCGTCGCCGTCGTCGTGCCGTCGCCGGCCTTGTCGGAGGTCTTCGAGGCGACCTCGCGGACCATCTGGGCGCCCATGTTCTCGAGCTTGCCCTCGAGCTCGATCTCCTTCGCGACCGTGACGCCGTCCTTCGTGATGGTCGGCGCGCCGAAGGCCTTCTCGAGGATGACGTTCCGGCCCTTGGGCCCGAGCGTCGCGGCGACGGTGTCGGCGAGGATCTGGACGCCGCGCAGGATGCCCTCGCGTGCAACGTGGTTGAACATCACGTCCTTCGCTGCCATCGGCTGCTCCTTGGAAGAGGAAATGAAAGGCTTTGCGGGCGCTTGGCTCGCGCGCGTGCCTTAGCAGTCGGCACGGTCGGGCGCTAACATAACCGCTCGGCGAGAGCGGTCAAGCGAGCTCCTTGCGCGAGCGTTGACACCCGGGCGCCCGGCCGCTACCTCGAGCGTGGGATGGGTTCGCGCGATCGCGCCGCGGAGGCGGATCGCCTCGTCGAGGAGGCGGCGACCCTCTTCGAGGCGGGGGCGTTCGAGGACGCGCTCGCCCGGGCCGAGGAGGCGACGGCGCTCGCCCCGCGCGCCGTGGCGGCACAGCACTGGCGCGCGGCCGCACTCGCCGGCCTGGGCCGCGCGGACGAGGCGCGCGCGGCCTACGACGCGGCCCTGCGGGTGGGTCCCGACGACCTCGACCTCCTCGCCGGCGCCGCGGACTTCTTCGTGCGCGCGCAGGAGCCGGGCGGCGACGGTGACCGCGAGGCGATCGAGCGCGGGCTCGAGCTCGCCCGGCGCGGCAGTCGCATCGCGCGCCGCGAGGACGAGCCGGAGGTCCTGGCCGAGCTGGCGCTGCTCGAGGGCATCGCGCTGTCGCAGCTCGGCGAGCTGCGCGAGGCGCTCGCGCGGCTCGACGCCGCGATCGCCGCGAGCCCGGACCGCGCCGACGCCCGGGTCGAGCGCGGGAACGTCCTGTACGAGCTGTGCCGCTTCGACGAGGCGCGCCGGCAGCTCCTCGAGGCGCTGGAGCGGGACCCCGAAGACGCCTGGACCCACCACCTCCTCGGCCTCGTCGCGGAGCGGCAGGGCGACGCGAAGGAGGCGCGGCGGCGGTTCTCGCGCGCGCGCAAGCTCGCGCCGGACGACTTCCCGGCGCCCGTCGAGCTGTCCGCGGCCGCCTTCGACGCCGCGGTCGAGGACGCGCTCGAGGCGCTCCCCGAGGCGGTCCGCGCGTACCTCGCGAACGTCGCCATCGCCGTGGAGGAGCTGCCCTCGGACGACGACCTCCTCGGCTCGGACCCTCCCCTCTCCCCGTCGATCCTCGGCGTCTTCCGCGGCTCGCCGCTCGGCCAGAAGGCCTCGATGGACCCGTGGAGCCACTTCCCGTCGAGCATCGTCCTCTACCAGAAGAACCTGGAGCGCTTCGCGCGCGATCGCGCCGAGCTCATCGACGAGATCGGCGTCACCCTCGTCCACGAGGTGGGTCACTTCCTCGGGCTCGACGAGGAGGACCTGTGGGAGCGCGGGCTGGACTAGCGCCGCGGTAGCCGAAAATTGGACCGTCCGGGCGCGATATCGCATCCTCCCGCCCACATGGCCCACGTCATCGCGTCGATGGAGCTCGCGCAGGTCCTCGCCGAGGCCGAGGACATCGCCCGCAGCGTGAACCAGAAGCTCACGAGCGCGCACCAGCTCCTCGCGTTCTTCACCGTGCCGAACCGCGCCGAGGTGCTCCTGCGCGAGCGCGGCATCGACGAGGACCGCATCCTCCAGGCGATGACGGAGAAGCCCGAGGAGACGGACGGCCTCGAGCGCGACCTGCGCGACCGCGCGCGCGAGGTGGCCGAGGGGCTCGGCGCCGCGGAGATCGACTGCCTCCACCTCCTCATCGCGATGAGCCGCGTCCGCGCGTCGGCGGCGCACCAGCTCCTCGCCGCGTGCGGGCTGCAGCTCTCGGCCTTGCGGAACGTGGCGCTGTCGTACTTCACGAGCGGCATGCCGAGGCGGATGCGGGCGACCGCGCCCGCGCCGGTGAGGGCGAGCCCGCGGGTGTCCGCCCCGACGCCGACCACCACGGCCTGGACCGCGACCCCGACACCTTCTCCCGTTCGCCCTGAGCCCTTCGACTCCGGCCGCTCCGCGGCCTCCGCTCAGGACAGGCTCCGCGCAGCGGAGTCGAAGGGCGAGGCCCCGACCTGGACCTCGACCCCGGCCCCGGCCCCGACCCCGGTCCCTTCCGTTCGCCCTGAGCGTAGCGCAGCGGAGTCGAAGGGCGGACCCGCGCCGTCCTTCGCCCTCGACCCCCAGACCTTCCCCTGGCTCTCCTCCCTCGGCCGGAACCTGACCGAGCTCGCCGCGACCGGCCGGCTCGACCCGCTCGTCGGGCGCGAGCGCGAGGTGGAGGAGGCGATCGACATCCTGGGGAAGCGCCGCACCAACAACCCGCTGCTCCTCGGCGAGCCGGGCGTCGGCAAGACGGCGATCGTCGAGGGCATCGCGCAGCGGCTGCTCGCCGAGCGCGGCGCCGAGCGCATCGTCGTGGAGATCGACATGGCGAGCGTGCTCGCGGGGACGCAGCTCCGCGGGGCGTTCTCCGAGAAGCTCCTCGGCATCAAGGACGAGGTGCGGAGCGCCGGCGGGCGCGTCGTGGTCTTCATCGACGAGGTCCACACGCTCATGGGCGCGGGCTCGACCGGCGACGGCCCGCAGGACGCCGCGAACGAGCTCAAGGCCGCGCTGTCGCGCGGCGAGTTCCCGTGCATCGGCGCGACCACGCACGACGAGTACCGCCAGCACCTCGAGAAGGATCCCGCGCTCGAGCGGCGCTTCACGCCCGTGCTCGTGCGCGAGCCGACCGTCCCCGAGACCGTGCAGATCCTGAAGGGCCTCGTCGCCCGGTACGCGTCGCACCACCACGTCGCGTATGCGCCCGAGGCGCTCGAGGCCGCGGCGTCGCTCACCGCCCGCTACGTCACGGAGCGCTACCTGCCCGACAAGGCGATCGCGGCGCTCGACCTCGCCGGCTCGCGCGCGCGGCGCGAGGGCGCCTCGCAGGTGGACGCCACGGGCGTCGCCCGCGTCGTCGCCAAGATGGCCGGCATCCCCGAGTCGCGCCTCGTCGCGAGCGAGCGCGACCGCATCGTCGGGCTCGAGCGGGCGCTCGCCGAGCGCGTCGTCGGCCACCGCGACGCCATGGCGCGCATCACCGCGGTGCTGCGCCGCAACTTCGCGGGGTTCGCGACGCGCCGGCCGATGGGGAGCTTCCTCTTCCTCGGGCCCACCGGCGTGGGGAAGACCGAGCTCGCGCGCGCCGTCGCCGACGCGCTGTACGGCAGCCGGGACGCGCTGGTGCGGGTCGACATGAGCGAGTGCTCGGAGCCGACCGGCGTCGCGCGGCTCGTCGGCGCCGCCCCCGGGTACGTCGGCTACGGCGAGGGCGGGCAGCTCACCGACGCCGTCCGCCGCCGGCCGGCGAGCGTCGTCGTCCTCGACGAGATCGACAAGGCGCACCGCGACGTCCTCATGCTGCTCCTGCAGGTGCTCGAGGAGGGCCGCCTCACCGACGGCCGCGGCCGGCAGGTCGACTTCTCCAACACGGTCGTGATCCTGACCTCGAACCTCGGGAGCGCCGAGGCGACGCGCGCCTCCTCCGGCGTGATGGGCTTCGGCGCGGAGGCGCGCGCCGCGCCGCGCGACGACCGCTCGCTCGCCGCCGCCCGCGCCGCGCTCCCGCCCGAGCTGTGGAACCGCCTCGACGAGCGCATCGCCTTCGCCGCGCTGGGGCGCGACGAGGTGAAGCGCATCGCGCTGCTCCTCCTGGCGGAGTCCTCCTCGCGCCTCTTCGCCGAGCGGAAGATCCGGTTCGACGCGGGCGAGGACGTCGCCGAGCACCTCCTCGACCACGGCGGCTTCGACCCGGCCCTCGGCGCGCGGCCCATGCGCGGGGCCGTGCAGCGGCTCGTCGAGGCGCCCCTCGCGGATCGCATCCTCGGCGGCGACCTGCGGCCCGGCGACACCGTGCGGGTGACCGCCAGCGCCGGGGCACTCGCGTTCGCGCGCGGCTAGGCGCTCCTCGGCGGCGCCGCTCCGACCGTCCCGTCGCGCAGCGCAGCGGGCGCGCCCCTCAGCACCACGACGAAGAGCAGCGCCATCGCGGCGAGCGGCAGCGAGTGATCGAAGAACCACGCCTCGAAGCGCGGGCCGGAGACGTCGTACATCGGGACGAGGAGCGCGAGGCCGAGTCCTGCCGCGGCGACGCTCCGGCGCGAGACGGCGAGGCCTGCGAGCGCCGGGAGCGCCATGACGTAGTTCTGGATCCAGCCCATCGGGCTCGCGAGCGCCGTCGCGAAGAGGAGGAGCCCGCGGCGGGTCCGGCCGGCGGGGCTCCACAGCGCGGCGGCGACGACGGCGGCGGTGAGGAGCGCGCCCATCCAGGTCGGCGCCCCGAGCCGGGCCGCGAACCCGAAGAGCGACTGGTTCCCGCCCGCCGCGGCGGCGCCCGGCGACGCGGCGGCGAGCGACGCGATCCACGCGCGGTGAAGCGCGACCGCGCCGGACGCGCCGTAGAACGGCAGCGGCGCCAGCGCGACGAGGCCG
>JBJMQK010000040.1:0-6903 GCA_045802735.1 Anaeromyxobacteraceae bacterium
GCGATCGACGGCCCGCTCGACTGGGTGCTGCACTTCGCGAGCCCGGCCTCGCCGCGGGATTACCTCGAGCTGCCGATCCAGACGCTGAAGGTGGGCGCCCTCGGCACGCACAAGGCGCTCGGCCTGGCCAAGGCCAAGGGCGCGCGGTTCATCATCGCCTCGACGTCCGAGGTCTACGGCGACCCGCTCGAGCACCCGCAGCGCGAGGGGTACTGGGGCAACGTGAACCCCATCGGCCCGCGCGCCGTGTACGACGAGGCGAAGCGCTTCGCCGAGGCCATCACGATGGCGTACCGGCGGTACGAGAAGGTGGACACGCGCATCGCCCGCATCTTCAACACCTACGGCCCGCGGATGCGGCTCGACGACGGGCGCGTCGTGCCCGCGTTCGTCGCCCAGGCGCTGCGCGGCGAGCGGATCACGGTGTTCGGCGACGGCAGCCAGACCCGCAGCTTCTGCTACGTGGACGACACCGTCGAGTGCATCTGGCGCCTGCTCCAGTCGCGCTACGGCGAGCCGGTGAACGTCGGCACCGAGCACGAGATGACGATCCTGCAGTTCGCCGAGTGGGTCCGTCGCATGGTCGGGACGCGCTGCGAGCTGAGCTTCGAGCCGCTCCCGCAGGACGACCCGCGCGTGCGCCGGCCCGACCTGTCGCGCGCCCGCGACGTGCTCGGCTGGGAGCCCGCCATCCCCTTCGAGGAGGGGATGCGCCGCACGATCGCGTGGTTCAAGGATCGTATCGACCGCGGCGATCTCGCCGCTGCCGCCGGGTAGGGCGGACGCAGCCTCCCCGACGGGGGAGCGCACGGAGCCTCTCACGATGGACAAGCGGATCCTCATCACCGGCGGCGCCGGCTTCATCGGCTCCACCATGGCGGACCTCTTCCTCGCGAACGGGTGGGACGTCGCTGTCATCGACGACCTCTCCTCCGGGAAGCGCGAGAACGTGCCCGACAGGGCGCGCTTCTATCCGTGCGACGTCCGCAGCGCGGCCGCGACCGAGGCGATCCTGAAGGAGCGCCCGACGGTGATCGCGCACGAGGCGGCGCAGATCGACGTGCGCCGCTCGATGGCCGACCCGCGCTACGATTGCGACGTCAACATCGGCGGGCTGCTCAACGTGATGCAGGCGGCGGTGAAGGCCGGGTCGGTGAAGCAGGTCCTCTTCGCGTCGAGCGGCGGCGCCATGTACGGCGAGACCGATCAGATCCCGACGCGCGAGGACTGCCCGCCACACCCGGTGTCCCACTACGGCGCGGCGAAGTCGTCGTCGGAGCTGTACCTCGGCGTCTACAGCGCGAACCACGGCATCTCGTACGCGGCGCTGCGCTACGCGAACGTGTACGGGCCGCGGCAGGACCCGCACGGAGAGGCGGGCGTCGTCGCCATCTTCTCGGGCCGCCTGCTCGAGCGGAAGCCGTGCACCATCTACGGCGACGGCAAGCAGACGCGCGACTACGTGTTCGTCGGCGACGTCGCGCGCGCGAACCTCCTCGCCGCCGAGAAGGGGTTCGCCGGCGCCCTGAACGTCGGCACCGGGGTCGAGACCGACGTGAACCGGCTCTACGCGATCATGGCGAAGGCGGGGGGCATCGACGATCCGCCGCAGTACGCGGCAGGGCGCCCCGGCGAGCAGAAGCGCTCGTGCATCGATCCCTCGGCGGCGTCGCGCGCGCTCGGGTGGCGCCCCGAGGTCGCCCTCGAGGAAGGCCTGCGTCGGACCGTGGAGTACTTCCGGTCGCGACCGGCCTGAGCCTCGTCGCCGGAGCGCCTTCGCCAGCAGTTCGGCGCCGCCCCTCGCCCGGGCGAGCGATCGCCCCCGCCCGTGTCGGCTGCGCCTCGCGGGCGCAAGCCCTAACGTCAACCCCAGAGGCGTCGCGCCGCAGGTGTCCGCTTGCGCGCGCCGCGGCAAGTTCGAGAGGGGAGACACCGATGGCGAGCAAGTCGAAGACGACGACCGACCACGACGAGATCCGGCGCTGGGCAGAGGAGCGCGGCGGCCAACCCGCCGAGGTCGAGCGCACCGAGCGCAACGGGGAGACCGGGATCATCCGCATCGACTTCCCCGGGTTCTCCGGCGCGGGGTCGCTGAAGCCGATCTCGTGGGAAGAGTGGTTCCAGAAGTTCGACGATTCGAACCTCGCGCTCATCATCCAGGAGACGACGGCGCGCGGGCAGAAGAGCAACTTCAACAAGCTCGTCGGGCGCGAGACGGCGCGCGCCCGGTCGCGCGGCGACAACAAGGCGTCGCGGCGCTCGATGCGCGGCGGCGGACGCGCAGCGGGAGGGCGGACGGCGCGTTCCACGTCGCGGCGCAGCGCGGCGAGCGCGGGCGGCACCCGCTCGCGGAAGGGCGCCGCGGGGACGACGCGCACCCGCCGAGGCGCGACCGCGAAGACCGGTCGTGCGGCAGCGGGCGCCCGGGCTGCACCGCGCGCCGCGGTGGCGCGCGTCACGGGCCGCAAGAGGGTGGGGACGCGCACCTCCTCGCGCGGCGCGACGGGGCGCGGGCGCGCGGGCGCGGCGGGGGCGCGCAAGACCACGGCGCGCAAGGCGGCGAGCCGCTCGCCGCGGGCCAAGGGCGGCCGCAGCCGCTAGCATGGACGCGTGGACCTGAACCTCGACTGGGTGACGCCGCGGCTGGCCGTCGGTGGCAGCTTCCCGACGGCCGCCGCCGAGCACCTCGCGCGCGTGCTCGGCGTGCGCCACGTCGTCGACCTGCGCGTCGAGGCGTGCGACGACGAGCGCGTGCTCAGCGAGCACGGCATCGAGCTCTTGCACCTCCCGACCCAGGACACGTGCGGCGTGTCGCTCCCGATGCTCGACCACGGCGTCGCCTGGGTGACGGGCAAGCTCGCCGGCGGCGCGAAGGTGTACGTCCACTGCGAGTACGGCATCGGGCGGAGCGCGCTCCTCGCGCTGTGCGTCCTCGTCGCCGAGGGGCGCGCGCCGCTCGACGCCCTCGCGGTCGCGAAGCGCGCGCGGCGCAGGGTGAGCCCGAGCCCGGAGCAGCTCGAGGCGTTCCGCTCCTGGCTCGCGGCGCGCGCCGACCGGACCGGCGAGCGCATCGCCGTCCCGAGCTTCGACGCGCTCGCCGCGATCGCGTACAGCCACCTGCGCGAGCCCGCGGCGTAGCGCCGCTCGCGGGACGGCGCGAAGGCGATGCTCTACTACGGCGACCGCGCGCGCGAGGTCGCCCCCGGCCTCGCGCTCGAGGCGGTCCGCGAGGCGCTCCGCGCCGCCTGGCGCGAGGAGGGCCTCGCCCGCCACGCCCGGCTCGTCGAGGCGCTCGTCACGGCGGGTGAGCTCGCCCAGGCCCTCGCCGACGCCGCGCTGCGCGCGCGCGGAGGTCTCGACGACGACGACCCGGCGGCCGCCGCCGCGATGGCGGTCACCGGCGCCGCCGCGCGCGCGGTGTGGGCGTCGTGGCGCTCGCGGTTTCGCAGCGCCGCGCTGCCCGCGCCCGCCGAGGTCGAGCGCCTCTCGGGCGACGTCGAGCGCCGGTGCGACCCGGCGCGCGCGCTCCGCGTCACCGTCCCCGAGGGGTACGCCCACTACGCGCTCTATCCCGAGACCTACGGCGAGGCGGCCGCGGAGGCGTTCGGCGCCGACGATCGCCCACCGGTCGTGGTCGGGATCCGCAGCATCGGCACCGGCCTCGCGGCGCTCGTCGCGGCAGCGGCGGGCGCGAGCGAGGTCGCGACGGTGCGTCCGGTCGGGCACCCGTGGGAGCGATCGCTCGCGCTCGGCGGGGCGCTCGCCGCGCGGCTCGCGGCGGCCGCACGCGGCGGCGTGCCTCTCGCCGTCGTGGACGAGGGCCCCGGGCTCTCCGGGTCGTCCTTCGCCTCCGTCGCGCGCTGGCTCGAGCGGGCGGGCGCGGCGCCCGGATCGATCCACTTCTTCCCGGCGCATGGTGCGCCGCTCGGGCACGCCGCCGCCCCGGAGGTGCGGGCGCGCTGGGAGCGCTCCGCCCGCCACCTCGCGCCGTTCGAGACCGCGGTGGCGCCGCGGCTCGCGGGGTGGGCGTCGGAGCTGGCGGGCCCGCTCGGCGCGCTGACCGACGTCTCCGCCGGCGCGTGGCGCCGGCACGCGCACACGGATCCGGCCCGGTGGCCGCCCGTCTTCGCGCAGGCCGAGCGCAGGAAGTACCTCGCGCGCGCCGCGGCAGGCGCGGTGCTCCTGCGCTTCGCCGGGCTCGGGAGCTACGGGGCGGCGGCGCTCCGGCGCGCGCGCGCGCTCGCGGGCGCCGGGTTCGCGCCGCCCGCGCTCGGCCTCGCGCACGGCTTCGTCGTCGAGCGCTGGGTCGAGGGGGAGCCGCTCGACGCGCCGCGCGCGCCGCGCGAGGCGCTCGTCCGCCACCTCGCGCGCTACCTCGCCTTCCGCGCGCGCACCTTCCCGGCGGGCGGTGGCGACGGCGCGTCGCCGGAGCGCCTCCTGGAGCTCATCGCGGTGAACGCCCGCGAGGCGCTCGGCCCGGAAGCCGAGGCTGCCGCGCGCGCGCTCGAGCCGGGCGCGCGCCTCGCCGCGACGCTCGCGCGGTGCGACGTGGACGCGAAGCTCGAGGCGTGGGAGTGGCTCGTGGTGGACGGCGGGGTGCTCGTGAAGACCGACGCCGTCGACCACGCCCACGGCCACGACCTCGTCGGCCCGCAGCCGATCGCGTGGGACGTCGCCGGCGCCGCGGTCGAGCTCGGGCTCGACGCAACTGCGCGCGACGACCTCGCCGCGCGCGTCGCGCTGGAGGCCGGCTGTGCCGTCCCGCCGGAGGCGCTCGCCTTCCTCGAGGCCGCCTACCTCGCGCAGCGCGTCGGCCGCTGGAGCTTCGCGCTCGCCTGCGAGGGCGACCCGGCGGAGCGCGAGCGGATCGCGGCGCTGCTCGCGCGCTACCGGACGCGCCTCGCCCGCGCGCTCGGTCAGCGCGCGTAGCGCCGCGTCATCCGCGCACAGAACTCGGCGAACTCGGCGGGGTCCCGGGGCGGGCTCGTGTGGTGCGGCTTCACGCCCTTGTGCTCCGGGGTGAAGCAGTAAGTGACCGTCACGTCGAAGGGCTCGAGTGCCTTCATCTGAAGGTCGAACCAGGCGTCGGCGCCCTCGCGGTAGCTGTCGGCCCACGAGAGCCCGGTGCGGAGCTTCTTCACGCCGAGCTTCTTCAGCCACTCGACGGCGTCGTCGAGGCGGTGGTCCTGGAAGTGGAACCACTGGCAGATGCCGAGCGCGGGCGTGTAGTCCGCGAAGTGGCGGAGCGCGAGCTTGGGCGTGCCGTCCTCGCGCAGGAGGCCCATGTAGAAGTGCCGGTAGTACGACGATCCCTCCGCCTCGCGGTGGCGCGTGGTCGCAGGCCACGCCTTCGGCAGATCGTAGAGGCTGTACCAGTGCACCCGCGGCGCCTCGCCCAGGATGAGCTCGGCCGTGCGCCGCAGCCCGAACTCCTGCACCTCCTCGGCGCCGAACGTCGAGACGCCGACCTCGCTCACCCACACCGGCAGCGACACGGCGCGCCGGATCTCCTCGAGGCGCGCCGGCCACTCGTGGATGGACCAGTGGTTCCAGTCGAGCGGGAAGCCGTGGACGGCGACCGCGTCGACCTCGGCGAGCCCGCCGTGGCTCTCGAGGAGCCGCACGAAGTTCGCGTCGACGGGCGACATGCCGCCGAGCACGCGCGTGAGCCCCTTCGCCTCGCCGCGCACCGCCTCGCCGGCGAGGCGGGCCATCGCGGCGAACGTCTTCCACTCGGGGTCGAGCTGGAAATCCCAGTGCGAGAGGTTGTTCGGCTCGTTCCAGAGCATCACCGCTTCGATCACTCTCGGCCTCCCTCGGCGGCGCGGGTGGGGTACACGGCGCCGTCCGCCGTCGGGCGCTCTGCGCGGCCGCAGACGTAGACCTCCGTCCCGGCCACGACGCGCGGCGCGAACCCCGCCGAGCGCAGCATCGCCTCGGCGCAGGCGCGGTTCGGGATCCACCAGTTCGTCCAGTCGTGCGCGTAGTCGTGCTCGACGAAGTGCAGCTTGGGCCAGGAGGGATGGTCGAAGATCTCGCGCTCGGAGAACGGGTAGTCCTCCTCCACCGGGAACGCGCCGTTCGCGCCGCGGAGCATGCTCTGGAACACGAGCGTCTCCTTCACCGAGTGGGCGTGGAGGAGGTCGAGCGCGAGGAGCGGGTGGCGCAGGTGGTAGAGGACGCCCATGAAGAGCACGACGTCGAAGCGCTCGCCGAGCGCCGCCACGTCGTAGACCGAGAGGTTCCTGAGCTCGAGCTCGAGGCCCGACACCTCGCTCGCGAGCTGCGCCTGCGCCAGGTAGCGCTCGTCGGAGTCGATCCCGACGACGCGCGCGGCGCCGCGGCGCTTCATCTCGAGCGAGAAGAAGCCGGCGTTGCAGCCCACGTCGAGCACGGTCTTGCCGTCGAGGCGCTCGGGCAGGGCGCTCCCGATGGCGGACCAGACGATGCTGGGGTAGTCGCCGAGGAAGTGCTGGGGCGCGGTCTTCACGCCGCCGAGGTCGAGGTTGTGGAACCACTCGCCGAGCGCGCGCACGCGGCGCTCGATCTCCTGCCGGGACAGGGGGCTCTGGGCCATCCACGCTCCTCGCGGGCCCGGGTAGGCGTGGGCCGCGCCACGCTCACGTTGCGCACGCGGGCGCGCCGGAGGGAGGGTCGTGGTCGGTCCGACGGGGGCGGTGCCCCGGCGCGCTCGCTTCGCTCGCGTACCCTCTCAGGCGGCCAGGTCGAGCAGGCCGCGCGTCTGCGTCGCGACGAGCGATGCGTAGTAGCCGCCGCGCGCCACGAGCTGCGCGTGCGTGCCCTGCTCGGCGATGTGGCCGTCGCGCAGCACGAGGATGCGATCCGCGTTCACCACGGTCGAGAGCCGGTGGGCGATGGAGAAGGTCGTGCGCCCCGCCATGA
>JBJMQK010000495.1:0-3939 GCA_045802735.1 Anaeromyxobacteraceae bacterium
GGTCGTGCTCGCCCAGCCGTTCCTCGTGCGCGTCTTCGCGCGGCGCGACCCCGGGAACGTGCTCGCCGTGGCGGCGGTGCTGTCGGGCGCGGGCTGGGGGATGAACGCGCTCGCGCGCTCGACGGGAGGGTTCGCGCTCGCGATCGTGGTCTGGACCGTCGGCGAGATCGCCAACAACCCCACCGGCGCGACGCTCGTCGCGGAGCTCGCGCCGGCGCACCTGCGCGGCCGCTACCAGGGCGCGTACGGGATGAGCTGGGCGCTCGCCTCGGCGATCGGCCCCGCCGCCGGCGCGGCGGCCCTCGGCGCGTGGGGCTCGAGCGCGCTGTGGGCGGGTTGCCTCGCGGTGAACCTCGTCGTCGCCGCGGGCCACCTCGCCGCGGCGGGCCCGCGGCGGGCGAGGCTGCGCGCCGTCACCCGATGAAGCTGTCCTGGTACCCCGGATCCTCGACGCCGAGCGCCGCCGCCGTCGCGGACAGCGGCGCGTAGCAGTCGAGCATCACCGCGACCTCGCTCGTCGCCTTCGCGCCGATCGACCCCTCGTAGGCGCCGGGGTGCGGGCCGTGCATCGTGCCGGCCGGGTGGTGCGAGATCGAGCCCGACCCGACGCCGCGCCGCGAGGTGAACTCGCCGCGCACGTAGAACAGCAGCTCGTCGACGTCGACGCTCGCGTGGGGGTAGGGGCAGGGGATGGCGTCCGGGCCGAAGTCCACCACCCGCGGCACGAAGGAGCAGACGAGCGCGCCGCGCGCGGCGAAGGTGCCGTGCCACGTGGGCGGCAGGTGCACGAGCCCGGCGCGCGGCTGGAAGTTCAGGATCGGGAAGGCGAGCGGGTAGACCGCGCCGTCCCAGCCGACGACGTCGAGCGGCGGCTCCTCGCTGCGGAAGCCGTGGAACGCGCCGTTCCGCTTCACCACCTCGTCGCGCAGCCCGTCGTCCGTCGGTCCCTCGAACTCGGGCAGCCGGAAGTCGCGCTCGCAGTACGGCGCGTCCATGCGCAGCTGCCCCGCCTCGTTCCTCCACTGCCTCGGGAGGCCGACGCCGCCGAGGCACTCGATCGACAGCCAGCGCTGCGGCCCCGCGTCCGGGACGAGCCGGTGCTTCAGGCCCCGCGGCACGTACAGGTAGTCGTCCTTCGCGAAGCGCAGGCCACCGAGCGGCGAGCGCAGGACGCCCCCGCCCTCCGCCACGAAGTAGAGGTCGTCGGCGTCGCCGTTCGTGAAGTAGACGGGGTCCTCGGCGGTGGGCGTCACGACCCCGACGACGACGTCGGCGTTCCAGAGGAGCGGCACGCGCGCGTCCAGCGGCGGGCCGCCCTTCGCGGCGAGATCCTGGGTGCGGTAGTGGCGCTTCGCGATGCGCCGCGGCGGCGCCGGCGGCGGCACCTCCCAGCCGTGGCGCGCCTCGGCGAGGCGCTGCGTGTGGGGCCGGCGCTGGTGGTAGAGGATCGTGTACGGCCCGTCGAACCCGGCGCGCGTCCAGCACTCCTCGTGCAAGAGCCGCCCCTGCGCGTCGCGGAACGCGATGTGGTGCTTCCTCGGCACCTCGCCGCGGACGACGCGCTCGAGCATCTACACCTTCCCGGCGCGCTGCTGCTCGCGCTCGATCGACTCGAAGAGCGCGCGGAAGTTCCCGGCGCCGAAGCCCTTGTCCCCCTTGCGCTGGATGATCTCGAAGAAGAACGGGCCGGCCTCGGGCTCGCCGTAGAGCCCCGCCGAGTCCTTGAGGAAGATCTGGAGCAGGTAGCTCCCCGGCGCGGCGCCGTCGACGAGGATCTCGAGCTCGCGCAGCGTCGCCACGTCCTCGTCGGTGTGGCCCACGCCGATGCGCCCGAGGCGCTCCGGCAGCATGTCGTAGTAGGTCCCCGGCGTCGGCATGAACTCGACGCCGTTCGCGCGGAGCCCCCGCACCGCCCCGACGATGTCACGCACCGTGAGCGCCGCGTGCTGGATGCCGTCGCCGTGCTGCTCCTCGTGGAAGACGTTGATCTGCGAGCTCTTGAACGCCGGCCGCGCCGGCTCGTTGTTCGCGAACTTCACGCCGCTCGTCGGGTCGTACATGACGATGGAGCGGAGGCCCGAGCCCTTCGTCGCCTGCTGGCGCCGCGCCTCGTTGGCGGTGTCGCCGGTGTGGAACTGCACCTCCCAGAACTCCTCGAACCCGAGGACGTGCTCCATCCAGAGGAGCGCCGGCTTCATCGTCTCGAAGTTCGAGGTGACGTGGTCGATGAGCCCGAAGCCGAAGCCGTTCTTCCCGCCCTTCGGGGAAGGATGCGGCGTCATCCCCGGGTACAGCGAGCGGAACCCCTTCCGCTCGACGAAGCGGAAGGTCGTGCCGCCGAACGGCGTCGTGATGTTGAAGGTGCGGAGCCTCCCGCCGTCGTCCTCGACGGTCTCGACGTCGGTGATGGGGGTGCCGCCCCGCTCGTCCACGAGCCGGAAGGTGCGGTCGACGTCCTCGACCTCGAAGATGAGCGCGCCCACGCCGTCGGGGTGGTGCCGGAGCCAGCGCCAGGCGCGCCCGCCCTCGCCCTGCGGCGCCGAGCAGACGACGCGCACGCCGCCGCCCTCGAACGCGGCCGAGCGCTGCCGGCCGCCGCGCTCCAGCTCGGGCGACGAGACGGCCGTCTCGGCGAAGTCGAGCCGCTCGGTGTAGAAGCGGCGGCTCCGCTCGAGGTCGTGGACGTAGTAGTGCAGCGCCTCGAGGCGGACGATGCCGAGCGGCTCGAGCTTCGCCATGGTCATGCGCCTTTCTCGCCCTTCGGGGCGTCGGGCTGGACCTGGGGCTCGGCCTTCTTGAAGGCGTCGAGCTCCTTGCAGGCGTCCTCGATGTTCAGGAGCGTCGGGTACTGCTCGACGTCGACGTCGAAGCGGCGCGCGCCGTAGAGCTGCGGGACGAGGTAGAGGTCCGCGAGCGTGACCGCGTCGCCGTGGCAGAAGCGGCCGGCGCCGTCGCGCACCGAGCGCTCGAGCGCGGTGAGCCCGATGCGCAGCCAGTGCTGCACCCACATCTTGTCGCCGCCCTCCATCCGCGACTTGAGCCAGAGGAGCGCCGAGAGGTTCTGGTAGGGCTGGATCCCCGAGTTCACGTGCTCGGCGAGCGCCCGCACCCGCGCGCGGCCGTAGGCGTCGGCGGGCAAGAGCGGCGGCGACGGGAAGCGCTCGTCGAGCCACTCGAGGATCGCGATCGACTGCATGAGGTGCCGGGTCGTCCCGCCCTCCTCGACCGCGAGCACCGGCACCTGGCTCGTGGGGTTCCGCACGAGGTGGTCCTCGCCGCGGTGGTCGCCCTTCTTCAAGTTGAGCGCCCGGTACTCGTAGTCGAGTCCCTTGAGCGCGAGCCCGATGCGCACGCGCCAGGACGAGGAGCTGCGCCAGTAGCCGTACAGCGCGAGGTTCATGTCACCACCTGGTCGATGCGGCCGAAGATGCTGCGCCCGGCGCCGTCCAGCATCTCGATCGCCACGCGGTCGCCCCGCTTCATGAACGGCGTCGTGGGCTTCCCGCCGGGCCCGCCGTCGATGATCTCGAGCATGCGCCGCTCGGCGAGGCAGGAGACGCCGCGCGCGCGATCGGCGTTCGAGACCGTGCCCGACCCGAGGATCGTCCCCGCGGTGAACGCCCGCGTCCTCGCGACGTGCTGGACGAGGTCGGCGAAGCTGAAGTGCATGTCCGGGCCCGCCTCGGGATCGCCCACGAGCGCGCCGTTGTACGCCACCCGCAGGCGCAGGTGGACGCGGGCGTCGCGCCACGCGGGACCGAGCTCGTCCGGCGTCGCGGCGAAGGGTGAGAAGGCGGTCGCCGGCTTCGACTGGAAGAACCCGAAGCTCTTCGCCAGCTCGTCGGGGACGAGGTTCCGGAGCGTCACGTCGTTCGCGAGGAGGAGCAGGCGGACATGGCGCGCGGCGTCGGCGGCGCGGGTCCCGAGGGGCACGTCGCC
>JBJMQK010000548.1:0-10380 GCA_045802735.1 Anaeromyxobacteraceae bacterium
TCGAGAGATCGTCGCCGCGGAAGTAGTGGATCTCCGAGGAGGGACCGCACGGCCCCGTATCGCCCATCTGCCAGAAGTTGTCCTTCTTGCCGAACTTCAGCACGCGCTCGGGACGCGCGCCCACCTTCACCCACAGCGCCGCCGCCTCGTCGTCCGCCGGCACCTTGTCGTCCCCTTCGAAGACCGAGAACCAGAGGCGCTCCACTTCGAGTCCGTAGACCTTCGTGAAGAGCTCCATCGCGAACTCGATCGCGTCCTTCTTGAAGTAGTCGCCGAAGGAGAAGTTGCCGAGCATCTCGAAGAACGTGTGGTGCCGCGCGGTGTGGCCCACCTGCTCGAGATCGTTGTGCTTGCCGCCGGCGCGCACGCACTTCTGCGCCGTCGTCGCGCGCCGGTACTCGCGGCTCTCGCGCCCGGTGAACACGTCCTTGAACTGGTTCATCCCGGCGTTGGTGAAGAGGAGCGTGGGATCGTTCTGCGGGACGAGCGAGGAGCTCCCGACGCGCCGGTGCGCGCGCTCCTCGAAGAAGCGGAGAAAGGCCTCGCGGATGTCGGCGGCTGAGAGGTTCTTCATCTGGAAAGGCCCTCGAAAAAAGGGCACTTGTGATAACACCCGGCCGCGTCGCGGTCCACCCTTCGACTTCGCGCGGCATGCTGCCGCGCCACGCCCAGGGCGAGCGGACTCCACGCCCGGTGCGTCACGGAGGCGGGATGCGGACGCGCCAGCCCCGCTCGCGCACGAGCTCCACCTCGCGCTCCGCGCCGCCCTCCTCCGACGCCTTCACCACCGCGAGGTCGCGCGCCTCGCGCAGCACCACCACCTCGGCCAGCGCGCGCGGCGCGACCGAGCCGTCGCCGAGGAGGAGCTGCCGCCCGTTCGGGGGAACCACGCCCGGCGCCGCCGCGGCGGTGGCGCGGGCGCGCGCGTCGAGCCACGCGCGCGTGTCGGCGGAGAGGAGGCCCCAGGCGCGCTCGGCGTCGCGCTCGGCGACGGCGCGCGCGAAGGCGCGGTACGCGGCGTCGGGGCGCTCCGCCGCGGAGGAGCAGGAGAGCGCGAGGACCGCGAGGAGGGCGAGGCGGCGCGGCATCGGCGCGAGAGGATGCCGCGATGGGCGCCGCGGCGCCACAACGGTGTGCGATACCGCGACCTCGGCGCCGCCTACGGCTTCCTCATCCGCAGCCTCCACACCGGCTGCCCCGTCGCGAGGTACCGCCTCTCGCGCGTCGACGGGAGGTCGTCCTCCGCGCGCTCCGCGAAGCGACCCGCGCCCGCCTCGTTCCGGAACCCCACCGCCTCGAGCCGCGCGACCGCCTCCGCGGCGTACCGCTCCACGTCCGTGCGGAAGTCGAGGATCCCACCCGCGGCGAGGAGCCCGAGGAGGAGCCGCGACAGGCCGTCGTCCACGAGGCGGCGGCGGTGGTGGCGGCGCTTCCACCAGGGATCGGGGAAGTGCACGTGGACCGCCGCGAGCGAGCCCGCCGCGAACAGGCGCGGCGCGAGCATGCGCGCGTCGCCGGTGAGCGCGACGAGGTTCGCGTGACCGCGCTGCACGGCCTTCACCCGCAAGAGTTCGGCGAACTTCTTGCGCTGCTCGATGGCGACGAGCGCGCGGTCGGGGTGCGCCTGCGCGAAGGCGAGCGCGTACCCGCCGTGCCCCGCCCCGATCTCCAGCTCGAGCCGCGCCGCGCGATCGCCCTGCAGGCGCCGCCAGTCGGGGAGGAGGTCGAGCGCGAGCGGCGCGTCGTCCGCGGCGGAGAAGATCATGCGCGCCCTGTCTAACATGGTAAACAGGGGCCATGCGCGACGGCCGGGCGCGGGGAGTGGCGGTGGCGCTCGTCGCCGCCTCCGCCTGCGCCCAGTGCACGCGCGAGCCCGCCGCGGCACCGGAGCGTTTCGTCCCCGCGGCCGCGCCGTGGGTCCTCGTCGTCCCGAAGCTCCGCGACGCGCAGGGCGCGGCCGCGCCGCTCCTCCGGACCGTCCTCTCGTTCCCGGCCGCCGCGAACCTCGCCGAGAGCGTCGCCGCGGTGCGAGGACAGCTCGGGTTCGACCCGCTCGACCCGCGCGCGCTCGCCGACGCAGGGGTCGACCCGGACCGCGGCGCCGCGCTCGCGGAGTCGGCCGGCGGCGCGCCGCTCCTCGTGCTCCCCGTCGCCGACGAGGCGAAGCTCGACGCCTTCCTCGCGCGGACCGCGAGGGAGCGCCTCGGCGCGGGCGACAGGCAGCGCGCGGGGAACGACGGCGCGCGCGTCGACGTCTTCCGGCGCGGCGCGGCGAGCCCGCCGGCGCTCGCCGTCGCGTGGGCGTCGGGCGCGGCGGTCGTCGCGCCCGGGGCCGAGGGGCCGCGCGCCGTCGCGGCTGCCGCGGCGCTCGCGGAGGGCGCGGCGCTCCGCGCGAGCAAGGCCTACGCCGAGGCGCGCGCCGCGCTCGGCGACGGCGCGGTCGCGGTCCTCTTCGCCCCTCCGGCGTCGCCCGCGCTCGCGGCGTGGCCGCTCGCCCGCGACGGCGCCGCGATGGGCGCGCTCGCCTCGGCGACCCGCCTCGAGCTTCGCCTCGCCCTGCTCGTCCCCGGCGCGCGCGGCGAGGCGTGGCGCGCCGCCCTCCCGGGCGCGGCCGGTGCCGACGCCTTGGGGCGCCTGCCGGCCGACGCGTTCCTCGCCGCGCGGACCGGCGCGGATCCGACCGTCGTCGCGCGGCGCCTCGCGTGGGCGCTGCCGGAAGGCGCGCGCGCCTCGCTCGCGCGCGCCGGCCTCGACCTCGAGCGCGACCTCGCCGACGTCTTTGCCCCGGGCGCAGCGCTCGGCGTCGCGCTCGCGCCGACGTTCGAGGTCGCGGCGGTGTCGCGCGGCGGGATCCACGCGGCGGGGCGCGATCCGTTCCGGCTCGTCCACCTCGCCGCCGTGCTCGAGGTGAAGGACGCGGCGCGCGCGCAGGCGCTCGTCGCGAAGCTCGCGCGCGCGGCCCCGGCGCTCGGGCTCGAGGTGGACGCGCGGGGCGCGGCCGCGGCGTTCCGCGCCGGGCGCGGCGCGGCGGAGCTGTCCGTCGCGCTCGACGGGAAGCGACTCCTCGTCGCGGGCGGCGCAGGGCGGCTCGAGGCCCTCCTCGGGCGCGGCTCGGCGGGCTACGCCGCGCCGACGCCCGGCGCCCGCGCGGCGCTCGAGGGCGGCGCCCTGGCGACCGTGCTCGACTTCGGGCGCCTCGTGCGGAGCTTCCGCGCGCTGCCGCCGCAGGCCTACGGCACCGGGCCCGACGCGTTCGTCATGCGGTCGCTCGCGGAGCGCGTCGTCGACCCGGCGTCGCGCCTCGCGGCGGCGTCCCTCCGGCTCGACGTGGCCGACGGGGCGGTCCGGGCGGACCTCGTGGTCGAGGCGCGCGAACCGGGAGGCGACGCCCGGTGATAAGGCTGCGCGGGATCGTGAAGCGCTTCCGCGACGGCGACGAGGCGCTCACCGTCCTCGACGGCGTGGACCTCGACGTCGCCGCCGGCGAGCTGGTGGCGGTGGTCGGGCCGTCCGGATCGGGGAAGTCGACGCTCCTGTACGTGGCGGGGGCGCTCGACGCCGCGTGGGAGGGCGAGGCGCGCGTCGCCGGGCAGGACCTCGCCGCGCTCGACGCGCGCGCCCGCGCGAGCCTGCGGAACGAGGCGATCGGGTTCGTGTTCCAGTCGTTCAACCTCTTGCCCACGCTCTCCGCGCTCGAGAACGTGTGCCTGCCGGCGTGGTTCCGGCGCGGCGGCGGCCACCGCGGCGAGGCGCTGCGAGAGGGCCTCGCCGCGCTGGAGCGGGTCGGCCTCGGCGACAAGGCCGGTCGCCTCCCGGCGCGGCTCTCCGGCGGCGAGCGGCAGCGCGTCGCGCTCGCGCGCGCGCTGTTCGCGCGGCCCAGGGTGTTGCTCGCCGACGAGCCCACCGGGAACCTCGACGCGGCGAGCGGCGCGCGGGTGATCGCGCTGTTCGAGGAGCTGGCGGCGGGCGGGATGGCGGTGCTCGTCGCGACGCACGAGGTGCGCGTCTCGCGCGCCGCGGCGCGCGTGCTGCACCTCTCGGCCGGAAGGCTCGCGTGAAGGCCGGTGCGCTCCTGCGGCTCGCCGCCCTGTCGCTCCGCGCCGAGCGCAAGGGCGCGCTCCTCAACGCCGCCGCGGCCTGCGCCGGCGCCGGCGCGCTCGTCTTCTTCGTCGCGCTGGGGCTCGGCGTCGGCGACGCGGCGCGCGCGCTCTTTCCGGGCGAGGCGCGGCTCGTCGAGGTCGTCCCATCGAGCGTCGCGCTCGGCGCGGTGCTCGGCGGTGGCCAGCTCGACGACGATGCGCTGGCGCGGCTCGCGGCGCTGCCCGGCGCGGAGGCCGCGTGGCCGAAGCTCTCGCTGCGCGTGCCGATCGCCGCCTCGCGGGCGCCGGAGGGGCTGAACGTGAACTGGCCGCCCTCGCTGACGCTGCAGATCCCCGGCGTCGGCGTGCCGCGCGCCCTCCTCGCCGCGGACCTCGCCGCGGGCGCGCCCTTCGAGGACGGCGGCGAGGCGGCGCCGATCCCGGTCGTCCTCTCGCGCCGCCTCGTCGAGGTCTACAACCGCACCATCGCGCCGGCGTGGAACGTGCGGCGGCTGCCCCCGGCGCCCGCGCTCGTGGGCCTCCAGGTGCCGGTGCGCGTCGGCTGGTCGATCGTGCCGCAGAAGACGGAGGACCGCGTCTACGAAGCCCGCCTCCTCCTCGCCGGGTTCTCGGACCGGGTGCCGGTCTACGCCGCCGCGCTCCCGCTCGAGACGGTGCGGCGCCTCCACCGCGAGTACGGGAAGAAGGACGCCGGCTACAGCGGCGTGGCGCTCCTCGCGCGCCGGCCGGACGACGTGCCGGCGCTCGCCGCCGCGGTGCGGCGGATGGGGTTCGCCGTGGACGAGGGCGAGCGGTCGACGGCGGAGCGCGTCGGGACGGCGGTGGCGGTGACGACGGGCGCGCTCGCGCTCCTCGCCCTGCTCATGTGCGCGCTCGCGGCGCTCGCGATCGCGCAGTCGCTCCTCGCGAGCGCGCGCGCCCGGTCGAAGGAGCTGGCCGTCCTGCAGGCGGTGGGCGCGACGGCGGCCGACGTGCGGGCGCTCCTCGTCGTGGAGGCGGCCCTCACCGGCCTCGCCGGCGGTCTCGTCGGGACGGCGCTCGCGCGCGCGCTCGCCCTCGCCGGCGACGCCGCCGCGCGACGGGCGCTCCCGGACTTTCCCTTCAAGCCCGAGACGCTGTTCTCGTTCCCGCCGTGGCTGTACGCGCTCGGCGTCGCCGTGGCCGTCGTCGCGGCGACGCTCGGCGCCCTCGCGCCCGCCGCCGCCGCCGCGCGCGCCGACCCGGCGCGGAACCTGAGCTGAGGGGGCCGTGCTTCGACTCCGCGCCCGCTCGCGCGGGCGCTACGCTCAGCACGAACGGAATCGGGGACGCGGCCCCCCAGCAAAAAGCCGCCCGCCTTGCGGCGAGCGGCTCGAGGGGGGTGAAGCGGTGGGGCGAGCTTACTTCTTGAGCCCGGCCACGTACGTCGCGACGGCGTCGGCGTCGTCGACCTTCTGCGGCTTCATCTTGCCCTTGCCCTCGGTGATCGCCTTCTTCACCGCGTCCGCGGGCATCCCGGCGATCGGGGTCGGCGCCATCTTCGCGCCCTCGCCAGCCTTGCCGTGGCAGGCGGCGCACTTCGAGGCGAAGACGGAGGCGCCGTCGGCGTATGCGGCGGTGGTGATGGCGAGTGCTGCGAGTGCGGTGACGATGCGCTTCATGTGGGTGACCCTTTCGTTGAGGAGGTGCCCTACGACCTCGCCGCCCTGACGGGGGAGCGGCGCGGCCTATTCAACGCCACACGCCGGCGAGCGACCCGGCGCCTGCTTCCGTGAAGCGGCCGTTGGTACTACACGGCGCGGCGCCAGTCCATAAAAAGGAGACAGGGCGCGCGCACCCCGAGTCCCGGACCCGCGAGTGAACCCGCTCGGTGAAACAGCTCGCTGCGCGGCTCGTCAGCCGGCGCGCGGCGCGCGGACGGGGTCCGCCGCCGCGGAGACCCGGCGCGGGTAGACGACGAGCTGCCGGCCGACCTGCAGCTTGAAGCTGCGCGAGTTGCGGATGCCGTTCCAGCGGCAGATCTCGTCGACGGCGACGCCGAAGCGCTGCGCGATGCTCCAGAGCGTGTCGCCCGCGCGCACGGCGACGTGCGCCCGCGGCTTCCCGCCGGCGTCGCCAGCCCTCGCCTGCGCCGGAGCCTCGCCGCGCGCCAGGACGACCTTGCCGCGCGTGCGCCGGCCGCGCGTCCGCTCCGGCGGCGCCGGCGGCTCGGCCGCGGCGAACGCGACGGCCTGGGTCCGCGCGAGCGCGTTCGTGGGGATGACGAGCTCGGTGCCGGCCTTCACGTGGCGCCCCTGCCGCAGGCCGTTCAGGCGGAAGAGCGTCGCCATCGGCGTCTTGTAGCGATCGGCGATCGCCTTCATCGACTCGCCCGGCTGCACGCGGTGCTGCGCGAACGCGAGCTGGCCCGCCTCCTCCGACACGGCCTCCCAGTTCGTGGCGAAGACCTCGCCCTGGCCCTTCGGCACCTTGAGCGTGAACGGCCGCGGGGGCGTGCAGGTGCGGCGCAGCTCGGGGTTGAGATCGAGGAGCGCCTTCTCCGGCACCGCCGCGGCCTTCGCGACGGCGGCGAGCGGCGTGGCCTGCGGGACCGTCACCTCCTCGTACTCCGCCCACGCCTCCTGCTGCACCTCCTCGCGCGTGAAGCCGAACGCCTCGGCGTGCTTCGCGATGATCGCCGCGGCCATGAGCTTCGGGACGTAGCCCTTCGTCTCGCCCTTCAGCACGCGGCCGCGCGCCATCGACCAGAAGTCGAGCTGGCCCTTCGCGCGCGCCTTGAAGATCTTGCCAGGCCCGGCGTTGTAGCCGGCCCACGCGAGGCGCCAGTCGCCCGTCTGCCGGTGCAGCTCCTTCAGGTACTTCGCGGCGCCGCGCGCGGCCTTCTCCGGGTCGCGGCGCTCGTCGAGCCAGAAGTCCTGGTGGAGGCCCATGCGCTTGCCCGTCGCCGGGATGAACTGCCACGGCCCGACCGCGCGCGCGCGGCTCGTCGCGTGGTTCGCGAAGCCGCTCTCGATCATGGCGAGGTAGACCGTGTCCTCGGGCAGGCCCTCCTCGCGCAGGATGCGGCGGAAGACCGGGATGTACTTGTACGAGCGCCCGAGCCACTTCACGAAGTGCTTGCGGACGGCGGGCGCCTGGAAGAAGCGGACGTAGGCGACGACCTGCTCGTTCACGTCGATCGGGATGTCGTACTCGGCCTGCAGGTGGCGGAGGTCGTGATCGATCTCGGGGAGCCCGGCGATGCGGCCGGAGCTCTCGGCGGGCGCGGGCCCGACCTCGCGCCCGAACGCGTCGCGGAGCCGGAGCCGGAGCGGCGACTCGAGCCCGAGCTTCGCGGCGGCGCGCGCCGCCGGATCCTCGAGCTGCCCCGGCTCGGCGAGCCGCGCCTTCTCCTCGGCCGCGCGCACCTCGTCGAGCTCGGCGGAGTCGGCCTTCACCTCCTCCTCGATCGCCGGTTCGTCCGGAGCGTCCGCGTCCCCCTCGCCCGCCTGCGCCGTCGCCCCCTCGGCGTCGGCGACTGCAGCTGCCGGGAGAGCTCCAGCCGGGGGAGCGGCGAGCGGCGCCGCGGGCGCGGTCGCGGTGACGGCCGCGAGGGCGGGGGCGTCGTCCGCGCTCGCTGCCGAGCAGAGCCCGGCCGCCACCACGCAGATCGCGAGGAGAATCATTCGATTCATGCGCTTCCTTGAGTGAAGACCAAGGCCTGCACCGGCCAGTAGCCTCGTTGGGGGCCATCGTACCGGCTAGGGCGCACGTTGGGAAATCGCCCGTAGGGGCGGGCGCCTGGCGCTGCACCCGGGCGGGAAAAGCGCGCACCCACCCCACCAGGAAAAGCTACCGAGCAGGCGCTCCATGCCCTGGCCCGAGGATACGTTTGAGGTAGCTGCCGTACTCGAATTGGGTCGAGTTCTCGGGGGTGTGGCACGTGACGCAGCGCGCCGGGGGAGGGCTGCGGACGATGTGGCCGGGTGGGTCGATCGCGTGGAGGCTCGCGGGCCCGTGGCAGCTCTCACATTGTACGTCCTCGCGCCCCGCGGTCGCGGCGACGTTGCAGGCGCCGCCCGCCTCGCGCCACCCGGTCACGTGGCATGCGATGCAGTCGAGGTCGTACTGCCGCCCGCCGCGCGCCAGCGTGTCGTAGGCGCGCGCGTGAGGCGTCGCCTTCCACTGCTCGTACGCCGTGACGTGGCACATCTGGCAGGCGCGCGTGCCGCCCGGCGGCGCGGCGTCGGTGCCGACGTAGGTCGGGGCGTCCTTCGCAGGATCGGGGCACGGCCTCCCCTCGGCGCGCGCCCGGGCGAGGTTCTTCCGCGCGACCTCGCCGTAGTAGCGCGTCACCACCGCGCGCACCGCCCTGTCCTCCGGCAGGGACTCCACGAGCGGGACGAAGCTCACGCGCAGTGACGGCCGATCCGGCGGCGGCTCGGGCAGGGGCTCCGATCGCAGCGCCTTCGCGCGCGCCTCCAGCTCCGCCATCTTGGAGGCGAGGACGCGCGCGAGGTCGACCTGCCCGGCGGCGAGCGCCGCCTCCCGGCGCTTCCCGTACTCGAGGCGCCGCTCGTCGGCGAGGTCCACCTCGGCGTCGCGCTGCGCCGCGCCCGTGAGCGCGGTGAAGCCGCGCGAGAGGTCGCCGCGCAGGAAGAGGTCGATGCGCGCGAGCGACTGGCCCCGGCCCTGGACCTGCACGACCGGCACCGGCGCGTCGAGCAGCGCGCGGTTGGCGTCGTCCTCGAGGAGCGAGTCGCGGTGCGAGGCGAGGAGGAGCGCGACGCCGTCTGCGCGGGCGTCGGCGGCGCGCTCGAGCGCGGCGCGCGTCCCCCCGGCGTGCAGGACGGCGATCTTCACCGGCGCGGCGGGAACGGCCCCGAGGGCGCCGAAGCCGACCGCGCCGAGGCGCACCGCGCGCGTGAAGGGGAGGTCCGTCGACCTCGCGAACGCCTCCCCGACCGCGGCGTCGCGCTCGCCCGCGAGCGTCGCGGCGAGGCCCATCTTGCGGAGCGCCTCCGCGATGGCGCGCGCCTTCAGCTCCTCCTGCTCGCGCACCTCGGGCGCCGGCGCGCCCTCGAAGAGGAGGTCGCCGCCGCCGAGGAACAGCACCGGATGGCCCTCGGCGCGGATCTGCGCGAGGACCGCGGCCGCGCGGGGGAGGCCGCCGCGCTGGTCGCGGCTGCAGCCGCAGGGCTCGACGTAGCCGCCGAGGTCGGCGGTGTAGACGATCGTGAGCTGCGACGGGAGCGGAGGCGCGGCGGCGGGCGCGGTGGAGGCGCAAGCGGACAGCGAGAGGGCGAGCACCAGCGCGAGGGCGCCCTTCGACTCCGCTGCGCCACGCTCAGGGCGAACGGACGGAGATCCCACCGGGTGGGATGGCTCGAACTCCCGCATGACCGCACGACCGCTTAACGGCGCCGCTCCGCGCGCGCAGGCGGGGCGCCCGTGCTAAACGTCTCCGCCGTGCAGATCGGGCCGTACCACTTCCAGGGGCGCTTCTTCCTCGCGCCGCTCGCGGGCGTCTCGGACCGCCCGTTCCGGAAGATCTGCCGCGACATGGGCGCGGCCTTCACCTACACCGAGATGGTCTCGGCGCACGGGCTCGCCTACGGCAGCGCGCAGACCGAGAGCTACCTCGACCGCGATCCGGAGGAGTCCCCGTTCGCGGTCCAGATCTTCGCGGCGGATCCGGAGTGGCTCGCGCGCGGCGCCGAGGCGGCGGTGCGCCACGGCGCCGGCATCGTCGACATCAACATGGCGTGCCCGGTGAAGAAGGTGTGCGGCACCGGCGCCGGAGCGGCGCTGGCGCGCGAGCCGGAGCGGGTCCTCGCCGCGGTGCGCGCCGTGAAGGCCGCTGCCGGGGTACCGGTCACCGTGAAGATCCGCGCCGGCTGGGACGACGCCGGCATCAACTGCGTCGACGTCGCGCGCGCAGCCGAGGCGGGCGGCGCCGCCGCGGTCGCGCTGCACGGGCGCACGCGCGCGCAGATGTACTCGGGGAAGGCGCGCTGGGAGCTCGTCCGCGCCGTCAAGGATGCGGTCGCGATCCCTGTGCTCGGCTCGGGGGACGTCTGGACCGCGGCCGACGCGCTCCGCATGGCGGAGGAGACGCGCTGCGACGCGGTCCTCGTCGCGCGCGGCGCCTGCGGCAATCCCTGGATCTTCCGCGAGCTCGCGGCCGCCGAGCGCGGCGTGCCGCCGCCGGGTCCACCGGGCCGCGAAGAGTGGGTCGAGGTGGTGCTGCGGCACGTGACGCTCCAGATCGAGCACCGCCGCCGCCTCGCGCCAGCGGAGGATCCCTCGGAAGCGGAGCGGA
>JBJMQK010000612.1:0-4730 GCA_045802735.1 Anaeromyxobacteraceae bacterium
ACGGCACGTCGCAGGCGCAGCCCGGGTACTGGTTGTCGCGCCAGGTCCCGCCGAGCGCGCTGCTGCGCTCGAGGAGCACGACGTCCCGGACGCCCGCGCGGTCGAGCGCCGCCGCCGCCGCGAGGCCGGAGAAGCCGGTGCCGAGGACGACGGCGAACGCCTCGCGGACGGGCGCCTCCACGTCAGTAGTGCTGGTGGGGCGACTCGGCCGGGAACGTGGGGATCGCCTCCGCCATCTCCTCGTCCGCGAAGCACCAGGCCCAGTCCTCGCCGGGCTCGAACGACTTGATGGTGGGGTGCTTCGTCTCGTGGAAGTGGCCGGTGGCGTGCCTGTTCGGCGAGTCGTCGCAGCAGCCGACGTGCCCGCACGTCATGCAGAGGCGCAGGTGCACCCACGCGTCGCCGCTCTCGAGGCACTCCTTGCATCCGAGCGTGCCGGGGTGGAGCGGCTTCGCGCGCTTGCGCGAGAGGGCGTCGAGGTGAGCGCACATGGGTCGTTCTCCTTGTCGTGAACGGGTTCAGGGCGACGGCGCGTGCGCATCGCCCGGTGCAGCGCGGTGCGCCGCATCCGGGCGCTCCAGCGCCGCGCGATCCCAGCGGCCGAGCGTCGCGCACGCCTCGTAGACGTCCTCGCAGAACGCGCGCACCTCGGCGGCCGGGTCGCGCGCCGTGCGCACCGCGTCGTAGGGCAGGAGGAACTCGCCGAGGCGCTCGTCGTAGTGCGCGGCGTCGGGGCGCGGCGCCGCGTCGCGGAAGCCGGCGGGCTCGGGCGCCGCGTAGGCGTAGAACACCGGCTCGTCCACCTCGATCCCGGCCGGCGTCACGCCGCCGGGCCAGAAGCCGAACGAGACCACCTCGTGCGAGTAGGCCTCGCGCGTCACGGGGTCGGCGCCGGGCCGCTCGGCCGCGCGGCGCCCGGAGAAGCGCGTCGCGGCGAGGTCGAAGCTCCCCCAGAAGAAGTGCACCGGGCTCTGCTTGCCGACGTAGTCGTTCGCGAGCGACTTGAGCGCGAGGTCGCAGCGCCGCAGCGCCTCCCAGAAGCGGTGCGCCGCCTCGGGATCGTAGGCGCGGGGCGCGTCGTCGCGATCGAAGGGCACCGGGTCGGGCAGCTCGCAGGGCGTCGGCCAGAGGTGCACGTGCACGCCGAGCGCGCCGAGCAGCGCCACGTACTCGTCGTAGAAGGCGTGGATCGTCCGCGCGGCGAGCGGCAGCGTCCTCGCGCCCTCGTGGGTGCGGATCGCGAGCACGTGGTCCACGAGGTCGAGCTCGAGGTCGAGCTCGCGCCCGCCGTCGCAGACGAGCGCCTGGGTGGCGAGGCCGCGCGGCGAGACGCGCAGCGCCGTGTGCCACCAGTGGTTCTGCGGGGACGCGCAGGCGAGCGCCGTCTTCCCCATCATCTGCGCGTACGCGTGGAGCATGTCGCGCGTGCCGCGCCACGGTGCGAGCGGCAGCGCGGGCCACGCGCCGGCGAGGTCGGATCGTGTCATCGTGTTCGCCTCCGCGTGGAAAGGTTCCCGGGACGGTGGCGCCGCGCCGCTCACGCAGGGGGCGGTCGTGGCGGACGGCCGGGCGTGCGTCCACGCAGGGGCGCTGCGGGCGGAAGGCGACCGTTTCCCACATCGAGATCGGTCCACGGGACGTGGGACGCTCCGGCGATGACCCAGCTCCGCGCCGCGCTCGCCGCGGCCCTCTCGCTCTGCGTTGCGTGCGGCTCCGGCCGGATCACCTCGGGCCCCCCGCGCGCCGGCAGCAGCACCGGCGGGCAGACGAATCCCGTCTGCGCGGCGGGCGCGAACCCGGGGAAGGCGCAGGCGCCGGTGTTCGTGAGGAACGTGCGCGGGCAGACCGGCTGGTTCGCGTCGCCGGTCGCCTCCGATCTGGGCGGCGGCGCGATGAAGATCGTCGCGGCGTACTACACGCTGTACGTGTACGACGCGGCCGGCTCGCTCCTCGACAGCGCCGCGGGGAACGGGCAGCGGATCTACGCGCCGCACGTCGTCACCGACCTCGAGGGCGACGGCATCGTGGACATCGTCGTCGGGCAGGGGCGCCAGGTGTTCGCCTACGAGTGGACGGGAGGGCGGCTGCGGCTCAAGGCGGGGTGGCCGGTCGACACGACGACCGCGGGAGAGTCGCCCGAGGTGCGCGGGCTCGCCGCCGCCGACCTCGACGGCGACGGCTTCGTGGAGGTCGTCGCGACGACGACGCAGACGCGGTCCGCGGCGGACGGCGGGGCGCAGGTGTTCGTCTTCTCGCACGACGGGCGGTCGTACCAGCCGGTCGCGACGACCACGTTCCCGGCGTGGCCCCGCTACAACGCGCTCGGCGGCGCGGGCGGCGACGCCGACCGCAACGGCGCGGGGCACGACGGCTAGGGCTGCTACGGCCTCAACGTCGCGATCGGCAACGTCGACGACGACCCGGCGCTCGAGATCGTCGTCACCTACGACAACCACGAGATCCAGGTGTTCAAGGCCGACGGCACCGCGATCGACGCGGCGCCCTGGTTCACCAACCCTCAGTCGGCGTACGCCGGGAGGCGCCTCACGTGGGGCCAGTTCATCCGCTGGGCCGACCCCGCGGTCGAGGAGGCGCACTACCACCTGCACACCGGCGCCTGGCCGGATCCTGGCGCCGGGCAGGAGTGGCTGCAGTGGACGGCGTCGCCGCCGAACGTCGTCGACCTCGACGGCGACGGCCGCGCCGAGGTGGTGGGGATCCCCAACGTCGAGACGGGCGATCCCTACGTCACCCAGGCGTACGCCGTCATGGTGCTCGAGGGCGCGCACGGCGACGGGACGCGGAGCGCGATGCGCCTCCCGGGCTGGGAGACGTTGCCGCGCGGCGAGCGGCCCGTCGTGGTCGCCGGCTGGTACCCGCCGACCGGCGTCCCCGCGGCCGCGACGGTCGACATCCAGGGCGACGCCCGGCCCGAGATCGTCGCCTCGCTGAACGACGGGTACCTGTATGCGTTCGACGCGAGCGGGGCGCGGCTCTGGCGCCACGACTACACGCACGGGAAACCGGTGATGTACGCGTCCGAACCCGCGATCGCCGACCTCGACCAGGACGGCTCGCCCGAGATCGTCTTCACCACCTACGGCGCACCCGGCGTCCGCGACTCCGGGCACCTCATCGTGCTCGCCGCGGACGGCGCGCTCCTGCACGACGTGCCGCTGCCGAACCCGGGGCAGGACGGAAACGGCAACGGCGCCCCGGCGGCACCGACCATCGCCGACCTCGACGGCGACGGCCAGCTCGAGATCCTGGTGCAGACCTTCGACCACGGGCTCGACGTGTTCACGGTGCCGGGGTCGGCGGGAAACTGCCTGCTGTGGACGACGGCCCGCGGCGGGCCGCTGAGGAGCGGCGCGCCGAACGGGGAGCGGGGGCGGGGGTGAGCGCCCTCCGACGTTTGCGCGCGAGCCCGCAGGCGGCGCCCCGGCGAAGTATGCCGGCGCCGGCGCGGTGGCTGGGTGACGGCGGAGGAACTAGAATGGGGTCGTGATGCTCAAGGCGCAGGTCAGGGGTGGACGGCTCGTCCTCGACGAGCCCACCGACTTGCCGGAAGGCACCGAGGTCGAGCTCGTCACGGTGGAGGACGACGACTTCGATCCACAGGAGCGGGCTCGCCTCGCCGCCGCCTTGGAGCGGAGCCGGGCGCAGGCGCGGGCTGGGCAGCTCATCGACGGCGACACCGTCATCGAGAAATTGCTCAACCGGCCATGAAGCTGGTCTTCACGCCCGAAGCCGAACGCCAGGCGAGCGAGATGGACGCCTGGTGGCGAGAGCATCGCCCTGACGCACGCGACCTGTTTGCGCGTGAGCTCGCCGAGGCTCGAGAGCTGATGGCAGCCACTCCCGGCGTTGGGGTGACGTACACGGATGCGAACGCCAAGACTGCGCGGCGCGTGCTTCTGCCGAAGACGCGGAACCACGTCTACTTCGAAGTGGACGAACAGCGCGGACTGGTCATCGTCCTGGCCGTCTGGGGAGCGCCGCGCCGGCGCGGCCCGCAGCTGTAGTTTGCCGCGCCGCGGACTTCGTCACGGATGAACGGGGCTTCAACGACGCCAATGCACTGGACGCTCGACCCCAAACACTTGCGCTTCGCTCGTCGTGCGGGAAGGCAGGCGCTGATCATGGAATGGGGGTCCTTGCGGTGTCGTGTGGCTACATGACTCTCATGGCAGTGCGGGACGGACTATCGGTGGGCGCTGAAGATACTCGGCGCGCGCGCACGCGAGCAGGGCGGAGAGGCAGAGATCTGAGGCGGACTCAAGCCCGCGCCCTCACCCCCGCCGCGCCGCCCGCACCATCGCCGCGAGCGACCGCTCCACGTCCTCGTCGGTGGTCGCCCAGGAGGACACGCTGATGCGCATCGCGGTCTGCCCCTGCCACACCGTGCCGCCGCACCAGCAGGTCCCGTCCGCCTGGATCGCGGCGATGACCTCGCGCGTGCGGGCGTCGTCGCCGAACGAGACGAGCACCTGGTTCAGCACCACCTCGTTGAGGACGCGGTGGCCGGCGGCGGTGAGCCCCTCCGCGAACCGCGCCGCATGACGGCAGGTGCGCTCGACGAGCTCCGCCAGCCCGGCGCGGCCGAGGTGGCGCAGCGCCGCCCAGACCTCGACGCCGCGCGCCCGCCGCGACAGCTCGGGGGTCGCGTCCGCCGGGTCGCGCAATCCAGCGGCGGGCAGGTACGCCGCGGTGATGCCCATCGCCGCGGC
>JBJMQK010000653.1:0-2818 GCA_045802735.1 Anaeromyxobacteraceae bacterium
AGGTGAAGGTGGAGCGTGCCCGCGCGGCACAGAAGCGGGCGGCAGCGAGCCGCACCGCACGCCCACCCCAACGGCAGCCCAAGTCGGCTTAGCTCAAGCACCACCCGCTCGACCGGAGGCGGGGGCATCGGGGGCGGCAGCCCCCGATCTTCATGTCGGCGAAGCCGGCGGCGTGCTCGCGCAGCGAGCGAGAGCGGCGAAGCCGCGGCCGCCGGGGCCCCGACGGCTCTGCCGGCGGGGCGGGGCGGCACGCCCCGTTCAGACATTGAATCGGAAGTGCATGACGTCGCCGTCCTGCACCACGTACTCCTTCCCCTCCACCCGCATGAGGCCCTTCTCCTTCACCGCGGCCTCGCTGCCGAGGCGGAGGAGGTCGTCCGTGCGCATCACCTCGGCCTTGATGAACCCGCGCTCGAAGTCGGTGTGGATGACGCCCGCCGCCTGCGGGGCCCGGGCGCCGCGCTTCACCGTCCAGGCGCGGCACTCGTCCTCGCCGGCGGTGAGGAAGGTGATGAGCCCGAGCTCGCGGTAACCGGCGTGGACGAGGCGCTCGAGGCCCGGCTCCTCGAGCCCCAGGCTTTGCAGGAACTCGTTTCGCTCCGCCTCCGCCAGCTCCGCGATCTCGGCCTCGACCTTGCCGCAGAGCACCACCGCCTCGAAGCCCTCGCTCTTCGCGAGCTCCTTCACCGCCTGCACGCGCGGGTCGGCGTCCGCCTTCGCGAGCTGCCCCTCGTCCACGTTCGCGACGTAGATGACCGGCTTCGAGGTGAGGAGGAAGAGGTCCGACACGAGCGCCCGCTCGTCGTCGGTGAGCTCTTGCGCCCGCACCGGCACGCCCTCCTCGAGCGCGGCCTTCACCTTGTCGAGCGCGGCGAGCTCCGCCTTCGCGAGCTCGCCGGGCTTGCCGGGCGCCTTCGCGTTCTTCTGCGAGCGCTCGCGCCGCTTCTCGACCGACTCGAGGTCCTTCAGCATGAGCTCGGTCTCGACGACCTCCTTGTCGCCGCGCGGGTCCACCTTCCCGGCGACGTGCACGACGTCGGGGTCGTCGAAGCAGCGCAGCACGTGCGCGACCGCGTCCACCTGGCGGATGTGCGAGAGGAACTGGTTCCCGAGCCCCTCGCCCTTCGACGCGCCGGCGACGAGGCCGGCGATGTCCACGAACTCGAGCGTGGTGGGCGTCGTCTTCTTCGGCTTGAACAGCTGGGCGAGCTTCGCGAGCCGCACGTCGGGCACCGGCACCACGCCGACGTTCGGGTCGATGGTGCAGAACGGGTAGTTCGCCGCCTGCGCCTTCGCGGAGCCGGAGAGCGCGTTGAAGAGGGTCGACTTCCCGACGTTCGGGAGGCCGACGATGCCGATGCCGAGTGCCATGGATGGGCTTCCTAAATGGAACGGCCCCGGCGGGCACGAGGCCTGCCGGAGCCGGGAGACGTGACGTGCGGAGGTCTACGCCGCGCGGTCTGCGGGCAGCTTCGCGATGTACTCCTCGACGAGGGCGCGCTGGCTCTTCTCGTCGAGCGACGACTGGATCAGGCGGCGCGCGGCGTCGATGGCGAGGTCGGCGACCTGGCCCTTCAGCTCGGCGAGCGCCTTGGCCTTCTCCTCCTGGATCTGCTTCCGCGCCTGGGCGACGAGGTCGTCGGCCTCCTTGCGCGCGCGGGCGGTGAGGTCGGCGCGCAGCACCTCGACCTCCTGGCGCGACTTCTGCGCGAGGGCGGCGGCCTCGCGCTGGGCGCCGGCGAGCACGGCCTTCTGCTCGGTCAGCGCGCGCTCGGCCTCGGCGCGCTCCTTCTTCGCCTGCTCGATGGCGTCGCGGATGGTGCGCTCGCGCTCGTCGAGCATCTTGACGATCGGGCCCCACGCGAACTTGGAGAGGAGCACCACCAGCAGGAGGAAGGTGATGGCGGTCCAGATCGTGAGGCCTGGCCGCAGATCCATGATGCCAGCGGCGAGGACCGGCGAGACGACGAACGAGGTCATGAGAGCTCCCAGAGGTCAGGAGACGGGGGGCGCGAAGCGCGCCCCCCGTGCGACATCAGGCCTTGATGGCGAGCAGGACGCAGACGACGATTGCGAACAGCGTCACGCCTTCGATGAGGGCGGCGGCGATGATGAGCGAGGTGCGGATGTCGCCGGCGGCGGTCGGCTGGCGGGCCGTGCCGTCGAGGCCAGCGGCGGCGAGGCGGCCGATGCCGAGGCCGGCGCCGAGGACGGCGAGGCCGGCGCCGAAGCCGGCGGAGAGGAACGCGAGTGCGGTGTTGGTCATGGGACGAAACCTTCCTTTTCAGCAGCTTTGGGGCGGTGTTGAGAAGACGGGGCCGCCGTTCCCCTGGCGCAACTGCGCTCGACTACCCATGGCCGGGAGCGTTCCCGGCCACGTGAGAAGCGTGTGCGTGGTCGCCGCCGGCGTGGCCCATCCCGGGCTCGCCCGCGCCGCCGTGCTCCTCGTCGTGGCCGCCGTGGTGCACGAGGCCCTGACCGATGAAGAGCGAGGAGAGCATGGTGAAGATGTAGGCCTGCACGAACGCGACGAAGACCTCGAGCGCGAAGATGGCGAGCGCCATCGGCACCGAGCCCACCGCCACGAACGGCGAGCCGAGCGCGAAGATGAGCCCGAGGAGCGACAGGATGACGATGTGCCCCGCGATCATGTTCGCGAAGAGACGGATGGTGAGGGCGAAGGGCTTCGTGAAGAGGCCGAGGATCTCGACCGGGATCATGATGGGCCACAGGAGCGGGGAGACGCCGCCCGTGAGGTGCTTCAGCCAGCCACCGATGCCCTGCGCGCGGATGGCGGCGTACTGCGTGATGAGGAACG
>JBJMQK010000687.1:0-2944 GCA_045802735.1 Anaeromyxobacteraceae bacterium
TCGGGAACGGCATCAACGTCTCGATCATCCTGGTGGCGCGCTTCCTCGAGGAGCGCCGCGGCGGGCGCTCCGCGGACGAGGCGCTGGAGCTCGCCTGGGCGGGCACGCTCGTGCCCACCTTCGTCGCGTCGTTCGGCGCCGGGCTCGCTTACCTCGCGCTCGCGGTCACCGAGTTCCGCGGCTTCAGCCAGTTCGGCCTCATCGGCGGCATGGGGATGGCGCTCTGCTGGGTGACGGCCTATCTGCTCCTGCCGCCGCTCCTCGCCGCGCTCGACCGCCGCTCGAAGCGCGCGCTCGAGGCGCGCGGCTCCATCGTCGGGAACCTCGACGCGCACCTCCTGCGGCACGCTTTCACGCTGCGCTGGATCGCGCTCGCGCTGCTCGTCGTCGCGGCGGCCGGCGTCGCGACCTACCGCGGCGGCCTCATCGAGTACGACCTCTCGAAGCTCAGGGCGGCGAAGAGCGAGCGGGAGGGCGCCGACTACTGGGGCCGCAAGGGCGACAAGGTCTTCAACACGTACCTCACGCCCATGGTGGTGCGCGCCGACACGCCCACCGACCTGCGCGAGTTCGGGGCGCGCCTCGACATGCGCCGGGCGAAGCTCGGCCCGAAGGACCCGATCCGCGAGGTGCGCACGCTCGACACCGCCGTCCCGCCGGACCAGTCGGAGCGCATCGTCAAGCTGCGGAAGCTCCGCGACACGCTCACCGACGCCCGGCTCTCGCTCCTCGACCCGAAGACGCGCGCGCTCGCGCTCGAGCTGCGCCCGCCGAAGGACCTCCGCCCGGTCACCATCGAGGACCTGCCGATCACGATCCGGCTGCCCCTCACCGAGCGCGACGGGACCGCGGGGCGCGTGGCGCTCGCCTTCCCGAAGAAGGTCGGGTCGCTCTCCCCGCAGGAGACGCGCGAGATCGCGGACATCGTGCGCGGCGCGATCGCCGACGCGGGCGGGCACGCGATGGCGGTCGGCCAGTCGCTCCTCTTCATCGACATCGCCGACGCCATCGTGCGCGACGGTCCCTCGGCGACGGCGCTCGCGTTCGGCGCGGTGGTCCTCCTCGTCGTCCTGGCGCTGCGGAAGCTCCGCCCGGTGCTGCTCGTCGTGGGGAGCCTGCTCCTCGGCGTCGCGTGGCTCGTGGGCGCGGCGGCGTGGGCGCGCGTGCGGCTCAACTTCCTCAACTTCGTGGTCCTCCCCATCACCTTCGGCATCGGGGTGGACTACGCCGTGAACATCGTGCAGCGCTGGCGGTCCGAGGGCGCGGGCTCGCTGCAGAAGGTCCTGCGCGAGACGGGCGGCGCGGTGGCGCTCTGCTCGCTCACGACGATCATCGGCTACTCGTCGCTCCTCGTCGCCGACAACCGCGCGCTGCGGGGGTTCGGGCTCCTCGCGTCGATCGGCGAGGTGGCCTGCCTGCTCGCGGCGCTGGTGGCGCTCCCGGCCTTCCTCCTGCATGGCCACGGCGGCGACCGTGTCGCGTGATCCGCCGCTCGCCGGTGCGACCGGAGCGCACCTCTCGCCGGCCGTTCAGCGCCTGACCGCTTGACGGCCTGCGCCAGACCCCGATAGTTACCGCCCGACCGCTGTCACCCCCACGAGGCATTCTCGAGACCATGGCCGACCTGTTCGACAAGTGCGCCAGCTGGAAAGAAGTCCAGATGGCGAAGATCGCCGGCTTCTACCCGTACTTCCGGGTGATCGAACAGCACGACGGCACCGAGATCGTGATCGGCGGGAAGCGCCTCATCATGGCGTGCTCGAACAACTACCTCGGGCTCGCGCAGGACCCGCGCGTGCGCGAGGCCGCGGCCGAGGCGTCGCGGCGCTGGGGCGCGTCCACCTGCGGCTCGCGGCTCGCGAACGGCACGCTCGTGCTGCACGATGAGCTCGAGCACGAGCTGGCGCGCTTCTTCAAGAAGGAGGCCGCGGCCTGCTTCTCGACCGGCTTCACGACGAACCTCGGCACGATCTCCGCGCTCGTGCAGCGGCACGACGTCGTGTTCGCCGACAAGATGGCGCACGGCTCGATCGTCGAGGGGCTGCAGGCCTGCCCCGGTGACACCAAGCGCTTCCGCCACAACGACATGGACGACCTCGAGCGCCAGCTCGCGGCGAACCCCGACGCGGGCAAGCTCATCGTCGTCGACGGCGTCTACTCCGCCGAGGGCGACCTCGCCGATCTTCCCCGGCTCGTCGCCCTGAAGAAGAAGTACGGCGCGCGGCTCATGGTGGACGAGGCGCACGGGCTCGGCGTCATGGGCCAGCACGGCTGCGGCACGGGCGAGCACTTCGGCGTCGAGGAGGACGTCGACCTCGTCATGGCGACCTTCTCGAAGTCGCTCGCGTCGATCGGCGGCGTCGTCGCCGGGCGCGCCGACGTCGTGAACTGGATCAAGCACAAGGCGCGCTCGATGATCTTCCAGGCGTCGATGACGCCCGGCGCGGCGGCGGCGGCGCTGAAGGCCCTCGAGATCCTGAAGGCCGAGCCGGAGCGCCGCGCGCGGCTATGGGACATCTCGGAGCGCGTCCACCGCGAGCTCAGGCTCATGGGCTTCGACACGCGCCCCTCGGTGACCCCGGTCATCCCGATCGTCGTCGGTGACCAGACGCTGAACTTCATGTTCTGGCGGAAGCTCACCGACGCGGGGCTCTTCGTCTCGCCCTTCACGAAGCCCGCGGTCGAGAAGGACACCGTCCGCGCGGTGTTCATGTCGACGCACACCGACCCGCAGATCGACCGCGCGCTCGAGCTGTTCGAGCGCTGCGGCCGCGACGTCGGCATCATCCCGTACGAGCGTCCGCGCACCCGCGTCGAGGTGAAGCTCGCGCGCCCGGGCGCGACCGGCTTCCTGTCCTCGGCCGAGGAGAGCGCGCCGAAGGGCGCCCGCCACGTCGATGGCGGCATCGAGATCGCGGACGTCCTGTTCGACGGGGCGCAGCCG
>JBJMQK010000024.1:0-3299 GCA_045802735.1 Anaeromyxobacteraceae bacterium
GCGGGCCGTGCTCGAGCGCCTCGTGCACCCGGTGGCGCGCGTCGGCGACCCAGCCGCCGAGGTCGCGCCGCGCCGGGTCGATGTCCACGTACACCGCGCCGACGAGGAGCCCGCCCTCGTCGCGCACCATCGGCGGCCCGCCGACGATGCGGACGTCGGCCACCTGCCCGAGCGGCACGAACGCCTGCCGGTCCACGACCGTGACGTCGCTGTCCCACTGCAGCGTCGGCGCGTCGGAGAGCGTCCCCGGGAGGCCGCCGCGGAGCCGCCGCGCGCCGTCGTCCGGCGCCGCCGCCTTCGCGCCGCCGCCGCCCATCCCCATCTGCGCGAGGCGCAGCTCCGGCACGCGCGCCGGCGCGAGGCCCAGCTTCCCGGGCGCGCCGGCGCCGGCGCCCACCGGGACGAGGATGGCCTTCAGCCGCTCGAGATCGCTGCGGAGGTCCTGCGGGTAGCGGACGTTGATCGAGAAGCGCTTGCGCCCCTCCACCGTGGTGCCGATGGGCGCGCCGCCGATGGCCGCCTCGATCGTGCGCTGCACGTCACCGACCGTGATGCCGTAGCGCGCCAGCGCGTCGCGGTTCGGGACGATGTCGAGGTAGAGCCCGCCCTCGTTGCGCTCGTAGAAGACGCTGCGCGTCCCGGGGACCGGCGAGAGGAGCCCCTCGAGCGCGACGCCCACCTTCTCGATCTCGGCGAGGTCGCTCCCCATGATCTTGATGCCGACGGGCGTCCGCACGCCGGTGGAGAGCATGTCGACGCGCGCCTTGATCGGCATGGTGTAGGCGTTCGTCCAGCCGGGGAACTGCATCGCCCTGTTCATCTCCGTGGTGAGCTCCTCCCACGTGATGCGGCGGCGGTCGGGCCAGAGCGGGCGGAGCGCCTTCGCGAGCCACGCCGGCGCGTGGCGCGACCACCAGCGCTCCTGCGGGACCATGCGCCACTCGCCGACCGGCTTCAGCCGCACCGTCGTCTCGACCATCGTGAGCGGCGCCGGGTCGGTCGCCGTCTCGGCGCGGCCCGCCTTGCCGAAGACGCTCGCCACCTCGGGGAAGGAGCGGAGCACGCGGTCCTGGAGCTGCAGCTGCCGCTTCACCTCCTCGATCGAGATGTTCGGGAAGGTCGTCGGCATGTAGAGCACGTCGCCCTCGTTGAGCGGCGGCATGAACTCGGAGCCGAGCTTCAGCGCGAGCGGCACCGCCGAGAGCACGGCGAGGAGCCCGATCGCGATCGTGGACTTGGGGTTCCGGAGCGCGACGAAGACGAACGGCTTGTAGAAGCGGATGATCGCGCGCGAGACCGGGTGGTCGGCCTCGCTGCGGATCTTGCCGCGGATGAGGAGGTCGCGGAGCGCCGGCGCGAACGTGATGGAGAGGAGCGCCGCCGACAGCATCACGAAGGTCTTGGTGTAGGCGAGCGGGCGGAAGAGGCGCCCCGCCTGGCCGGTGAGCGTGAACACCGGCAGGAACGCCACGGCGATGATGAGGAGCGAGAAGAAGATGGCCGGCGTCACCTCGCGCGCCGCCTCGGCGAGGAGCGCGTGCCGGTCGGCGCCGGGGGGGGCGCGCTCGAGCTTCTTGTGCGACGCCTCGATCATCACGATCTCGGCGTCCACCGTCGCGCCGATGGCGATCGCGATCCCGCCGAGGCTCATGATCGTCGCCGGGATGTCGAGGAGCACCATCGGGATGAACGCGAGCGCGACGGCGATGGGCAAGGACACGATCGGCAGGAGCGCCGAGCGGACGTGCAGCAGGAAGAGGAGGATGACCGCGGCGACGACGAGCGCCTCCTCGGCGAGCGCGCGCTTCAGCGTGTCGATCGAGCGGCCGATGAGCGCCGAGCGGTCGTAGGCGATCTGCACCTTCACGCCCGCGGGCAAGGTGGGCGCAAGGTCGGCGAGCTTCGCCTTCACCCGATCGATGACGTCGAGGACGTTCTCGCCGTAGCGCGCGACGACGATGCCGCCGACCGCCTCGCCCTCGCCGTTCCACTCGAGGAGGCCGCGGCGGATGTCGGGGCCGAAGCGGACGGAGCCGAGGTCGCGCACCAGCACCGGCACGCCGTTCGGGCCGCGCGCCTTCACCGCCGTCCGCTCGATGGCGCCGACGTCCTGCACGTAGCCGCGGCCGCGCACGTAGTACTCGCGGCCGGAGAGCTCGAGGACGCGCCCGCCGACGTCGCCGTTCGAGTCGCGGATCTTCGCGATGACCTCCTCGAGCGTCACCCCGTAGGCGCGCAGCTTGTTGGGGTCGATCGTCACCTGGTACTGCTTCTGGTACCCGCCGACGCTCGCCACCTCGGCGACGCCCGGCACCTGGCCGAGCGCGTAACGGAGCGTGAAATCCTGGAACGTGCGCAGCTCGTCCACGCCGCGCTTCCCGCTCGCGTCGACGAGCGTGTACTGGAAGGCCCAGCCGATGCCGGAGGCGTCCGGCCCGAGCGCCGGGTTCGCGCCGTCGGGGAGGCGGCCCTTCAGCGCCGAGAGGTACTCGAGGACGCGGCTCCGCGCCCAGTACGCGTCGGTGCCCTCCTGGAAGATGACGTAGACGAACGACATCCCGAACATCGAGTAGCCGCGCACGTCGGCCACCTTCGGCGCCGCGACGAGCCCGCTCACGATGGGATAGGTGACCTGGTCCTCGACGAGCGTCGGGCTCCGCCCCATCCACTCCGTGTAGACGATGACCTGCGGATCGCCGAGGTCGGGGATGGCGTCGAGCTTCGCGCTCCTCACCGACCACAGCGCCGCCGCGGTCGCGACGGCGACGCCGAGGAGGACGACGAGCCGGTTCCTCGCGCACAGCTCGATGATGCGGGCGACCATGCGCGCTCCTACCGGTGGTCCGCGTCGGCGCGCGCCGTCTCGGCCTTGTCGCCGCGCGCGCTGCGCTCGTGCGCGCCGTGGCCCTCGCGCTCGTCCTTCTCGTCCTTCTCCTCTGGGCGGGGCGGGTGCGCTGCGGCGAAGCCGTCGACCGCGGCGCGGAGCCGGCTCTCGGAGTCGACGAGGAAGTTCGCGGTCGTGACGACGAGGTCGCCCTCGGCCACGCCCTCCAGCACCTGGACCTCGTCGCCGGCGCGGGCGCCGACGCGCACCGTGCGTGGCTCGAAGCGCCCGGCGTCGCGCGCGACGAACACGTACTGGCGCTCGCCCGTGTCGACGACCGCGTCCGACGGCACGGTGAGCCCCTCGGCCGCGCCGGTCTCGAGGACGACGTCGCCGTACAGGCCGGGCCGGAGCTTCAACCCCGGGTTCCGGAACTCCATGCGCGCCTGGAGCGTGCGCGTCTCCGGGTTCACCG